>DASTPO010000553.1:0-2037 GCA_035762225.1 Candidatus Angelobacter sp. | reverse complement strand
AGATGCTACTCTTGCATCTGAGGGTTATTTGGAACCAGTCACGCACATCCTGACCGGCGTCTGCCTGGGCCGCGCCGGCCTGAACCGCAAAACCGGACTGGCAACGCTTACCCTGGCCTTGGCCGCGGAAGCACCCGACATAGACTCGCTTTCCTATATCAAAGGCTCGGTGAGCGGCCTGCAGCACCATCGTGGGATCACCCACAGCTTTCTGGGTGCGCCGTTTGTGGCCGCGTTGACCTTGGCAATCGTGTACGGGGTTTATCGCTGGATGAAAAGCAGGGGCCGAAGTCCCAAACTGCCGCCGGACTGGAAGTTGCTTTACCTATATGCGCTGCTGGGGACGCTCATGCACCTGTTTCAGGACTTCACCAACAACTATGGGGTGCGGCCGTTCGCGCCGTTCAATCCAAAATGGTATTCCTGGGACATTGTTTTCATCGTGGACCCCATCATGCTGGTGGCGTTGTTTCTTGGGCTGGTGGTGCCTGGGCTGATGGCGCTGGTGACGGAGGAGATTGGCTCGCGCAAGCCGCAGTTCAAAGGGCGCGGCGGAGCGATCTTTGCCCTGGTTTGCCTGGCGCTGGTGATCCTGGCCCGGGATTTCGAACATCGCCGCGCCGTGAACGCACTGAATGCGCGCAGCTATCACGGTGAAGATCCCCTGCGGGCTTCAGCCTTCCCGCGGCCGGTCAACCTGTTTGCCTGGAGCGGCGTGGTGGAGACCCGGGATTTCTTTGAGCTGATGCCGGTTGATTCCCAGGCCGGGGAAGTGGACCCGCTCAACCAGGCCGTGACGCGGTATAAGCCGGAGGAGACGCCGGCGAGCCTGGCGGCGAAGAAGAGCCGGCTGGGACAGGTGTATCTGGACTGGGCCGCATATCCGGTGGTGACGGTGGAAAAGCTGGAAGGTGGACGCTACCAGGCCCAATTCGAGGACTTGCGCTTTGAAAGCGTGGAAGGGCTTGCATTGCGACGGCGGCCGCCGCTGGCCGGCTACGTGGTGCTCGATCCGCAGCTCAGAGTGGAAGAGATGTTTATGGGACGGCCGCCGCAGTCCGGTAGCGCGAAATGACAGGCCAACTTGACGCATGCACGTTGACCAGTCACAATGAATATTCTGAGGTGCCTATGCTGGCTTATCTGTTTGTAGTGCTTGCGGTTCTGCTGCGCGTGGTGGCTGGAACCGGTCCCTTTGCCACGCTGGGCTTTGGCATGGTGGGAGCTTCACTGCTGTTTTTCGGGTCGCGCATGCCGCGCAAGCAGTTCCTGATTCCCATGGCGCTGATGATCGCCTCGGATGTCTACCTGAACCTGGTGGTCTACAATCTGCCGCTCACGCTGGACCAGTATGTGATGTTTGCCTGGTACGCGGCGCCCTGCTTTATCGGCGTGCTGCTGCGCGACCGGGTAAAGCCGCTGAACGTGCTGGGCGCGGGCCTGGGCACGGGAATCGGCTTCTTTCTTGCCAGCAACTTCTGCGTATGGGCTTTTGGCAATATCGCGTACGCGAAGAACCTCTCGGGGCTGCTTGACTGCTATACCAAGGCGCTTCCATTCTTCCGCAACGGCATCATCTCTGATGTTGTGTTATCCGCAGTGCTGTTCAGCATCCCTGCGTTGATTGCTTATACGGAGCGCGCGATCGAGAGCAGAAGCGCGGCAGCGTAGGATATTATGGGCTTCGACTCCGTTTCTTCGAGTCCTTATCTTTTTCTGCGGCAGCGGCTTTGCTTTTGAGCAGTCGGCCTAGGAATCATCGGATTTTGCCTTCCCTATCTTCATGTAAATCTTATTTCTTTTGAAAGGGCTTTATGTTCGACCGCTTTCCATCGTCCGGCAACTCCGGCACGATGATGTCGATTTGATCGCGTGGGACTTTTTCCACCTCTGTAAGATAGTGCCACAGCGCATCCGATATGACTTCGCTGCGACTGTAATTAGCAAGCCCTCGTTTTCTTCGCCGCGACATGATCGCCTGTAGCGCTAGCTCCTCCTCCGGTGTAAGACTCACGGAAACAGGTTTAGCATCACCCC
>DASTPO010000552.1:0-25336 GCA_035762225.1 Candidatus Angelobacter sp. | reverse complement strand
AGAAGCCTCAACCTCTCCTTTGACCGGCCACTCGCCTTTCTGGTGACGCCAGCGGACGGGCGCATCAAGAGTTGATTCACCGATGGTATATACGGTGGCTTCAATGCCCTGTAGTTGCAGCCCACGGGCCAACTCAGCAATGAAAAGCTCTGTTCCTCCGTATTTTTTAGGGGGAACGGCGATGAATGGAGGCGCGACGAGGGCAATTTTCATTGGATTCATGTATCTGCAAGATAAGATGCCGAATCCAACTCCGGAGGTGTAAGGCGTGCCCTGTTGTTCAGGTGGTAGTTAAAACTCTGGCGGGCTTGTTTCTAGCGGCTGCAATTTCCAGGGCTCGCTCAAACTCAGTCGCACGCACTTCGCTGGTGTGCTCTGTCAGGACGCGCTCACGCGCCGCTCTCCCCATGCGCCGAAGTTCGGAGTCGTCGTGGCCATTGATGTAACGAACCACGTCATCAGCGCACGTGGGCATGAGTATTTCTTTTCCCGGCACAAAAAATGTCTCCAGACCCGGCCACATATCGGAAACAATCGTGGCTGAGCAAGCAGCAGCTTCAAACAATCGGACTGAAGGAGAGTAGCCGGCCATCACCATCTCGCGCCGCGTGACATTCAGAGTTAAACGGGAGGAGCTGTAAAATTCCGCGTGGTAGCGCGG
Source organism: Candidatus Angelobacter sp. (assembly GCA_035762225.1). Taxonomy (GTDB): domain Bacteria; phylum Acidobacteriota; class Terriglobia; order Terriglobales; family Acidobacteriaceae; genus Angelobacter. Next base: position 24,675 of record DASTPO010000552.1, on the reverse strand, counting down.
ATTGAGATGCATGATGCGCTCAACATTCCGCGGCCACACAAGGCTCTCTGGGTATTGCGGTCCGGCAACAATGAATTTCTCCTGCGGCTGGAGCCGCGCCGGAGAGCAGAGAAATTCGTCGATTTTCGGTTGTCGGTCAGGAGCATAGGTGCCCATATAGCTGAGATCGCACGCGAAGCGCGGATTTACCGGCAGCTCAAGGTGCTTTTCCGGGTCCACCGAGCAATAGAGCGGAACCGCGAATGGAGTTCCGAGCTCCAGTTCCAGCACGTCAATCATCGGGCCGCCGGTGAAGCTGAAGTACACATCCAGTTCAGGCAGATGCTGTTTATGGATATATTCCGTGCACCCGTGGTCTTTGAGAGCGCGTACCGTGACCGGCGTATCGATGTCATAGAACGCCTTGACCGGGACGTTGGACGAGAGAACTTCCTCCAGCGCGGCGATGCCATCAGGAAAATAAGAGCCGATCACTGCGGCATCGGAATCATCAAGCTCAGCACGCACGGAAGGAAGAACCTCGTCCCAGCTTTGAAAAACTCTTACATCGCAATAGGGGGGGAAAGGGAGATCGCGGTTGTTCTGATACCACTCCAGATTATGTTCGAAAAAGACAATACGGTGCCCGTGCCGATTTAACGCATGGCACAGGGAGCGAAACGTGGTGGCATGGCCATTGCCCCACGACGACGTGATGGAAAGTCCGAAAATGGTTATTTTCATAAATCAGCCTGTAGCTTTTAGCGTCAGGTTTGGCTCGTTCGCGTTTGCCTTTGAATTACCTTTTCCCGAATTCACTAGATGCTTGCGATTGTTTTCGATGCCAGCGCGTCGGCAACAATCATGTCACACTGACGGGCACGCAGGGCATAGGTGTGGTCCCGTAACGCGCGTTGCCGCATTTTGTGGCCTATTTCCAGAGCCTGTGAGGTGGAAATATTTCGCAAAAAGGCGACAACGTCTTCCGCATTGTCTGCCACCAGGATCTCCTTTCCCGGCATAAAGAACTCCTCGATTCCCGTCCATCGATCCGTTATCAGGCATGCTCCGGCCCCGGCGGCTTCAAAGACCCGCGTCGGAGGCGAGAAGCCCACGCCGGCCATGGAGTCACGATTGATATTGAGCACCATGCGGGCTGAACAGTTCACGCGATTGTGATCACCCGTTCCAACGTGCCCAAGCCATTTCACGTTCACCGGAAGGTGCTTACCCTCCCAGCCTTCTCCACCCAGCGCGAAGTTGAATTCAGGAGCAAGCTGGGCGGCGCGAAAGAAAAATTCCGCCACGCGCCGCTCACGGTCCGGCAGACGGTGGCCGACAAACAGCAGATCACAGGCACTGGCCGGATCGGCCTGTACCGGATGGTGCGTGTCCGGATCATGGCCGTTGTAGATGGGATGGCAGTTGGCCGCGCCCAGCCGCTGATAGTGGCTCACCACCGGAGGCCCGCCGCCGTAGGTGAAAATGAAATCGTATTCCGGAATCAGTGCGCGGAACGGATCAGCCTGGTCGGCTTCGACCCGGGCCAGAGTGGCGGGCGCATCCACATCCCAGAAAGCCACGCGCGTTCTCTCCGAACGGCAATCCAGCACTTTTTCTTCGAGCAGGCCGTCAAATACACCCACGCCGCTGTGCTTGACCAACAGATCGCAGGCAGATGCCTGCCGCAGCAATGCGGGAATGTCGGCCGCATCGTGATAAACCACGCTGTTCACGTAGGAGAAATCACCGGCATCGCGTCTCTGCTGCCGGCCGTAGGCATCGGGCTCGGCGAACCAGATCTGGTGTCCCAACGCGTGCAGATGACGGTAGATGCCGCGATAATATGTGGCCGCTCCATTCCAGTATGACGAAGTAATGCTGGAGCCGAAAGCAAAAATCTTCATCCGGCAATCTCCTCGTAGATGGACATCAGCTGGTCAGCACGATGCGCGCACGTGTGGTGCGCGCGGATGGTGGAGAGCCCGCTCTCGGCGAGCTGTTCCCGCGCCCGCGCATCACGGAGAAGATCCCGCAGTCCGGCGGCCATGGCATCGCCATCCCGCACTACAACATAATCTGCGTTGGCGCGAAACAATCCTTCTTCATCGCTCCATGGGGAGCACACCAGCGGGATACCGCACGCCAGGGCCTCAAACACACGGATAGTGGGCACGCCCGCAAGGCCGTTAGCGTATTGCCGCCGGGGAATGTGCACTGCCAACTGGCTCTCCGCATACGCCTGCGGAGAAAACAGGTTAGGCAGGTAACCACGATATTCGATCCGCGCTTCCGCGAGCTTCCTTAGCGCGTCCTCCGGATAACGCACCCCGTGCGCAACCACACGAAACTCAGGCAGCCTGGCCGCGGGCGCGATCAGGAATTCCTCCAACTCGCGCGTACGCTCCTCATCGCCCCAGTTGCCGATCCACAGCACGTCAATGTCTTTTGCGCGGCGCAACGGTTGAAACTGTTCCACGTCAGCGGCTTCATGAAAGGTCCAGGCGCGGGCCACCCCGAATCCATCGAAATAAATCCGGCGGACGGCTTCGCCGAAGGCCAGCACTCCATCCACCAGATGAAGATGGAATTTCAAGATCTCTCCGGCATTGGTGTAGGCACGATGGTGGCTGTCATGAAACAGTGCGGCAAAGCCGTGCTTCTTCTTGTGGGCAAGCACGCTATTGACCACCTGCGGATCGTTCCACTCATGCAGCAGGACCAGGTCCGTGTCCCTGAGTTCTTCGTCCAGCACCTTCTGGAACTGTTCTTCGCCGGATTTGTAAAAGCGTATGTCGAGTTCGGGATAGACGCGGCGAAATGAATCGACTGCCTCAATGGCGCGCTCGCCTTCGTTCTTCATCAGGTTGGTGAGCGACCACGACCCGAGCTCTTCATAACAGCGGACCTGGTGGCCCATCCGCACCAGCGCGCGCATCAGCCCGCGAAGAAAATGGGCGTTGCCGTGGTTCCAGTCGGAAACCAGTGAGTGGGAAAAGAGCGCGATGTTAAGCCGCTGGTTCATGCGCTGAGCGCCTGGGCGGGCACAAGATGCTGGTAGAGGTTCAAGTAGCCGGCAACCATGCGCTCCGCGATAAATCGCCGCTGCGCGTGAGCATAGGCCAGGTTCGATTGCTTGCGTCGCATCATCGGATCACGCACCAGCTCTTCCACGGCACGGCGCAGGCTTTCCGCGTTGTTGTTCTGGAAAAATACCGCGGCGCCACTCCAAAGTTCCCGGAATGACGGTATGTCGCTGGCCACGATCGCGCAGCGGGAGAGAGCCGCTTCCACCGGGGCCAGGCCAAAGGGCTCATACTGCGACGTCGCCACATAAATTCCGGCGCGCGCCAGGGTCTGCGCCAGCTGCCGCTCATCCTGCTCGGGCTTCAACTGGACGTTCGGGCTGATTTCTTCCGCCGCGAACGGGCTGCTATGGAGTTCGGGGTGGCGATCACAACCAACAATTTGCACCGGGGCCGGCATCTCTTCCCGTAGAAGAAGCGCCACGTTTTTTCCCGTGTCCCACAATCTTCCGACGCTGACGATGCTTTCCTGCTTGGTCACGTGCGGATTGAACAAGACTGCGCTCCGTCCGTTGTAGATAACGGAGCTGACGCCGGGAGTTCCGTAGATTTGCTCGATCTGGTTCAGCATCCAGCGGGAAGGCGCTACCACAGCCGTGGCCTGGGCGAGCCCGCTGGCCACGATTTGGCGGTACCAGCACAGCCACTCAGAATCTCGTGGTTCCTGCCGGTGAACTGACTTCCACCAGCTCACCACGTCACTATGCGCCACCACCACCCGGGGAAGATCGCAATCCAACGCTCCGTAGTAGAACTGGCTGAAGTGCAGCAAATCGGGTTTGTTTTCCTCGATGACAGCTTCCAGGTATTGTGAAGACGCCTCCATGTCCGCTGCCGAATCCTGCATCCATTCCAGCTTGAATGCGGTCGGGCGAAAATCGAGGTTGGGCAAACCATCCATCCATCGCGTTTGGGCAGGGGTGGGAATGTCGCCAAAACTGACGAGCGTGACCTGCTGGCCCTTGCGCACCAGCCCTGTCACCAACTCCCGCGTATATGTCCATACTCCGCCAAGCGTATCAGCGGTGACTAAGATGTGCATGCTCCAGTTCCTCGATCGCGAGCGGCCTCTGCTCCTGGATATCGCTGTAGCCTTTGCCGGCAAAGAGTGCCGTATAGTGCCGATGGGCCCGTTCCCACGCCATGTCGTCGGGCGCGGCGGCAAAAGTCTGGGTGTACAACGGGCTTCCCGGATAAGGGAACATGGGCACCGGCTCGCTGACCCAGACGCCTTTTGCTTTCAGGTCTGATTGCCAGTGGCGAATCTCATCACGATCGTCCTTTTCGGTCAAAATCAGGTTCGCCTGCACCCACGGAATCCGTTCGCGCGCGTAAACCAGCAGTTCTGAGATACGATCCGTCCCGATGCGGCAATTCTTGTTCAACTCTTCGCGCCCTGCATGGGTGATGGATTCAATGCCGCACTCCATGGAGATGCAGTGGGCCCGGCCAAGCAGATCGAGCGTCTCTTCATTCCAGAGGTCGATGCGCGTCTGAAAACCGATTTTGACCGGCCGCTCCGCGATTCCTTCCAGCAGCCGACGGACGTTCTTGCCCACACCAAAAATCTCATCAATGAAATAGACGTAGTCAACGCCTCGGGCGATCAGCGTATCCACTTCCTGCAAGACCGCCTCGACGCTGCGCTCTCTGAACTGGTTGCGAAAGAGGGTTTTGTTGCAGAAGGTGCAGGCCCAGGGACATCCGCGGGCAAACTCCAGTTCAGCGCCCAGTCCACGGTCATCGGTAAAAACATGATGGCGATGCCAATGCGCTTCTACGTTATAGCCAGAAAAATCGAGAGGACCAAGCTTGCCCAGGTCGGACACGGCAGAAACCGGGCTGACGTGAATCTCCCGACCGTTCTTGAAACAGCAACCGGCGATTTCATTCCAGGGACGGGTGGCAAGTTCAGCCAAGGTCTGGTCAGGCTCACCGCGCAAAGCCACGTCACACCCAGTTTTACGTATGGTGGTCGCGGGCGTGGCCGAAGGATGGGGGCCGATCGCAACTTTGACGGCGCGGCTTTCCATGCCGGCAAACCATTCCATTGGCACGCGCAGTTCCGGAGGCGGGCAGCGCCAGAAGAGATATGACGGCGCTGTGGGTATCACCAGAAAGTCGGGCGCAAACGCGCGCACGTGCCGCCGTGCGTCTTCCATAGACAGATTGTCAGTGTGCGCGTCAACCAGAATCGAGTCTTGTCCCGCCAAACGCAGTTGGTCGCCGGCGAACATCAACTCCAGGGGAACATGCGGATCACGACAACCAAAATACGTGGATCCGTGAAAATCCCATTTGGGGTTGAGCAGGGCGAACTTCATCCAGCCCTCCCGGAGAGTTCAATGGCCAGGGACAAGGGCGCCAGTGCCGGTGCTGACGAGCGTCGCCGCTCCGCAAGCACGCCGTGGTTCTGCTCCCAAAATTCCTGCAGGAGCTGAATCGTGCGTTTTAGACCAGTCTCGGGCTTCCAGCCGGTGTCACGCTGGATCTTGCCGTTATCCGTGACGTAAACCAACTGATCTCCCTTACGGCTCTCATCCAGCACACAGGCAAGCCGGTGGCCGGTCAGCAAATCAATCTGGTCCACCAGTTCCAGAAGCGATGTGGTGTTTTCCGGACCACCGCCCACGTTGTAAACCTCGCCGCGCGAGGTCTCAATATTTTGCCGCACCGCATCGAAAGCACTGATCAGGTCGTCCACGCACAATACGTCACGGACCTGGCATCCATCGCCAAATACCACTACCGGCTGGTCCTGTAACGCGGAATAAACAAAGTGAGCAACCCATCCCTGATCTTCAGTGCCAAATTGTCGCGGTCCGGCAATACACGACATGCGAAAAACAACAGTGGGCAGGTCGTAGATGCGTCCGAAATCCCGCACATACTGGTCGGCCGCGCCCTTGGAGCAACCATAGGGCGAGTGAAAATCCAGCGGCTGCGTCTCAGCCACGCCGTGATGGTTGGGTGCCACATAACGCTTGCCGCTAATGACGGGCACGCCAAGGCCCAGATCCCCATAGACTTTGTTGGTTGAGGTAAACAGAAGAAACGGCTTGTTGCCGCAGCGCCGGGCCGCGTCCAACACATTGAAGGTTCCGGCAAGGTTGACTTCAAAATCCAGGCGCGGATCCGCCACCGAAGTGGTGACCGCGACCTGCGCGGCAAAATGGTAAATCTCAGTGGCCGGTCCTACCGCCCGCTCAACCTGACGCGGATCACGCACGTCGCCCACGGTAACCTGGAGCCGTCCAGACTTGCCGGCCGCCTGCCGCAGCCACTCCAGATTATGGTGGACTCCAGCGCGCGACAGGTTGTCAAAAATATGAACCCTCGCATCCGTCCCGGTGAGCAGATGGTGCGCCAGATTGGATCCGATAAAACCAGCTCCGCCAAAAATCACGACAGAGCGGCCGTCTTGCGTCCGCATGGTCTCCCCTTTTTCGATTCGTTTCATCAGGCGGTCAACCCGAACTCTCCCAGCTGCGCCACCGCCTCCGCTCCACGATCCAACGGCTGCTGCGAGCAAAGCCACTGAACCAGTTCCTTCAAGCCATCGTCAAAACGCGTTGCCGGCGCAAACCCCAGGAGTTCCTGGGCCGCCGAGATGTCGGCAAAGCAGTGCCGGACATCGCCCGCGCGGTACTTCTGCGAAAGCTCAGCGGGAATGTCGGTCTCCATGGCACGGGCCAGTTCGGCAGCCACTTCCCTGATGGTGATAGGCTCACCCGATCCTATGTTCAGGGCCTTTCCGTCAGCCTGCGACCGATCCATCGCCAGCAGGTTCGCCTGTACCACGTCATGGACGCTGACAAAGTCGCGCAGTTGCTGTCCATCCTCAAAAATCATGGGCTGGTTACCGTTCATCAGCCGTGAAGCGAAGATCGCGGCCACGCCGGTATAGGGATTGGAGAGAGACTGGCGCGTTCCGTAAATGTTGAAATAACGCAGCGCCACCACCGGCAGGCCGTAGGTACGGCCGAACAGCAGGCACATCTCCTCCTGGTCTTTCTTGGAGAGGGCATAGATTGAGCTGCATTGCAGTGGCTTGGATTCATCGGTGGGAACCGGTGTGAGATCTTCGCCGCATTCAGGGCAAATGGGCTCCCACTGCCTGGTCTTGAGTTGCTGGGTTGACCGAAGTACCGGCGCGACGGCGCCACAGCTCGCACAGAGATACTTGCCTTCGCCGTAAATCGACATCGAGGAAGCCAGCACGAGTTTTTCTACCCGGCCGTTGCCTTGCAGCAGAGATTGCAGAAGCACAGCCGTCCCCTGGGTGTTGGTCCCCATGTAGTGCTCAATCTCGTACATGGACTGGCCGACGCCAACGGCCGCCGCCATGTGGAAGACCACCTCGACTCCCTGCAATGCCCGGGCCATGGCGCGCGCGTCGCGCACGTCACCCAGCACGAACTCAGCTTCCGGGGAAAGATAATCCGGCAGTCCGTCTTTATGGACCTGTTCGGTCAGGTTATCGAAAAGACGAACGTTGTGTCCGGCAGCTATTAGGGCGTCAGCCAGGTGTGACCCGACGAACCCGGCGCCACCGGTAATGAGAATGTTTTTGGCCATGCTTACTCGGCTCCTATTAAGACTTCCTTGCTCTTTCTGGCCGCAGCATACTTGCGCACCGACCACACAGCGAACTCGATGAAGTCATCGACGCGACGGGGCGGGCTGGTGTAATGGGGCGCAAGGCCCAGGTGCTCGGGCGTAAAACATAAGGTCAGTGTTGTGCTGAACGGCTCCAGCGACTGCATTTGCCGGTCAAACCACGCTTCAGCATTGGGACGAAACCAGTCTGCCCAGCTTATGCCGGTGCGCAGATACTTCACTTGCAGCCGTTTCAGCCACTCCACCGCGAGATCCAGGCGGGGATCCTCATAATGAAACCATTGGCAGATACCCATACCCGCTGGAAACGACTGTGCCGCAAGTTTGGGCGTGCCATCTTCGCGCAACAAGCCCATATAGTAATGGCGATAATAGGCGCTGCCCTCGGCTTCCTTGTGCCGGGTGGTGGCTGTCCAGGTAGCCGGCAGGTCCAGCAGGCTGTACCAGTGGATACGATCGACCAGCGGCAGCAGCAACTCAGCGGTTCGCTGAAGACCAAAGACCTGCACCTCTTCAGCGCCAAAGGATGACACGCCTGCCTCCGACACCCAAACCGGCTTGGCGGTAACGGCGCGAATCTCATCGATCTTTTTGGGCCATTCGTGAATTTGCCAGTGGTTCCAATCCAATGGAAAGCCATGAACGGAAACGACATCCACGGCATCGAGAACACCATAAGAGCCGAGCAACTCAATGAAATTGGGGTCGATGGGCGAGATGCCGCCAAGGACAATGGGCAGCTCGGGGTTCTCCTGACGGATCGCCCTGGCGGCCGCTATCACCATCTCTGCAAACAACTTCCAATCAGGATCCAGTTTGAAATCCCAATGGGAAAGATTGTTAGGCTCATTCCACAACATGACTGCTTCAACCATGCACGCACCTTTGCACAAGAGCTGGGCTGATTTACAGGGTGCCCGCTAATTCATGATCCAAAATATACTTGCCGTCTTCTTTGGTGACATGAGAAGGAGCGCAAAACCAGGTCTCCTGCTCAGGATGCGCCGTGATTTTCAGTCCGGAGCTGCGCAACATTCCTTCCATGGCGCCGTGATTGGGAATCCACCAGTTGGTGGGATCGCCCGCATATTTGTTTTCGATGAAATACATGCTGGGGAAATCCGGCTGCTCGAAAATTTCTTTGTTCCAGAAGTGATAGTCGTCCTTCAGTTCCGGACTGGCCAGGGCCCCGCGCACCATGGTCTGAAAGATCAGCGTGCCTTCCACTTTTTTGATCACTTTATCCAGCGCGAACAAAGGATACCGTAAATGATAGAAAACACCCATGAAGAGTACGTAATCGAAGCGCCCTGGAATGGAGTCGACGTCGTAGACGGAACACTTTGCGAATTCAATGTCCAGCCCCAGGACGCCGGAGGCGAATCGGGCTTGTTCCAGGTAGCGGTCATCGACATCAACACCCAGAACCCGGCTGGCGCCCCGCTTTTTCAGCTCGATTGAGTGGAAGCCGCCGTTGCACCCGATATCGAGCACGCTGGCTCCTGACAAATCGGCCGGCAGCGCGGGAGCAATGCTCTTCCACTTCACGTTGGGGAAGTCGCCCAGAAAATGGTTTGGGGCGGTCAGAACGCCGTTAAGGTTGATGTTGTGAAACCACTCGCCCTTTTCTTCGATCCTACGGGTGAGTTCCTGGCGGCGTTGCAGGTCCTGGGCTATGCCATCTCCCTCACTGAGGCTTGCTTGTGTTGTGACCATCGCGTAACCGGTTTCCATGCACTTACAGTGATTTAACTTGGATTAGACTCGGAACGAGGAACTTGGGATGTCCCCAGCAGCCATACACTAGAGCGCTAAGAAGCGTTGGGCGAAGGTTAGCGCGAAAAGCCGGTGTTGCAGTCCCGTGCCAATAGGGAAAAAGTCAGGGAGCGAAGGTGCACTTGTGCGGAACTCCACTCCCGTGGTCTGAAACTCGATTTTGGGCGACGCTGCGCAAGCCCGATCGTAGCAGCGCTAGACCGTCCTGCGGCCAGTGACCAGGTTAATCACAGCCACGACCAGGGCGATTACCAACAGAAGATGAATAAGACCGCCCGCCACGTGAAATCCCCAGCCCAGAAGCCAGAGGATGATGAGGATCGCGAAAATTGTCCAAAGCATAAGTACCCCTTGAAGTCAAAGACACGCACAAACTGCCACGAATGTGAGAGGCAGGATCTTGGGACGGAGTTGTCTTAGACTGGAGATTTCTGAGGTGGAAACCGTAAGGCGCCCGGCTACAAAAGACCCTCGTCCCGGGCTCCGGAACCCAGGCTCCTTGTCGGCCCGCGACGGGAGAGATACCTATCTTCCGGCAGCGTGGCCGCTGAATGATGGGCTGGTCCAATGGGAAATGCCGTATTCCTTAAGCTTACGGTAGAGCGTGGTTTTACCGATTCCTAGGGCCCTGGCGGTCATTAATTTGTCCCCGTTAAGTTGTTGCAGGGCATCCAGAATCGCCTGCTTTTCTAATTCCGCCAGCGACACGATCCTGGATTGCTTGTCTGGAGAAGACTTGCGCAGAGCGGCCGTCCGGATGTGTGGAGGAAAGTCGCTGCTCTGCAACGTCGGCGACGGGCTTAGCGCCGCCGCGCGTTCCAGGCAGTTCTCAAGCTCGCGAATATTGCCCGGCCAGTCATAAATCAAGAGCAGCTTCATGGCCTCCGCGGAGATGGAGTGCTGAACCAGTTTGGCTTGCCCGATCCGATCAAGAAAGTGCTCCGCAAGCAGGCGAATGTCTTCTTTGCGCTCGCGTAAAGACGGCAAATGAAGGCCGACCACGTTCAAGCGGAAGAACAGATCGCGTCGAAAAGTACCCTGCTGGACTGCCGATTCCAGATCGCGGCTGGACGCGGCAAGAATACGCGCATCCATGGGGACGGCCTTGGCAGCGCCCTGAACGTGGAATTCTTTCTCCTGTAAGGCCCGTACCAGGCGGCCTTGAACATCCAGAGGCATTTCGCCAATTTCATCAAAGAACACAGAACCGCCGCTGGCGAGAACCAGCATGTTGTCTTTGCTTTTACCGTTGGTCGTGCCTCCGCGGACGGGGCCGAAAATGTCGCTTTCAAGCGTGCCGGGGGAGGCCGAAGCGCAATCGATGACCACAAACGGGTGATCACTACAAGGACCATCCGAATGAATCACGCGAGCTACGGTTTCCTTGCCCGTTCCGCACTCACCCTGAATCAGCACAGGATGCCTGCTGCCCGCAACTTTGGCGATAATGCGATACAGCTTTTGCATTTCGGCAGAAACTCCGACCATGCCCTGATATCCAGGATTGCTCAGCAGGTGTTCCCGCGTCATGCGATCTTCCAGCGAATTGCGGAGCCGTCCGGCAACGCGGGCAAGCAAGGCGCGAAGTTCTTCTTCTTTGAATGGCTTACGGATGAAATCACAGGCGCCATTCTTCATTGCTGTAACCACGGAATCCACAGTGGCCTGGCCGCCTAACATGATGATTTCAGTTTCGGGATGCGCAGCCTTGAAATGGGCCAGGCTGTCAACGCCATCCTGTATGGATTCACGGATGTCCAGCAGCACAACATCCACGGGCTGGACCTCGATTTGCCTTGAGGCGGCGCGAACGTTGTCAGCAGCCCACACCTTGAAGCCGATTTTTGCCGCGACTTCCCGGCAGAGATCGCGGACCGCACGGTCCCCATCCACTACCAACAGAAACAACGACTCCGCCTGAGCGGCTTCCTGCACCTGAGAAGTGCTCCGTATAGCGGTCGACGACATAGAACCCCTTTCGGCAGACATCCAGTGCTTGCAGCGTTCCTGAATCGAAGAACAATTAGAAACGCCTTACCGGCTGGCAGCCCGAACCCCGAGAACACCCGAACTTGCTGCCTTACATTGTTATGATCCCAAGCGAAAAACTTGATGTTCTCCGCTTACGGCCGTGCTTGCTGTTACAAAAATTAACCACTCGAACTTAAACGAATCCAGAAGCTTTGCTGCCTTTGTGTGCAAAAATTTCCAATTTCAGAACAAAGCACAAATGGGGGACCAGCAGGACGCCCGCTCATTACGCGGGCGTCGTTGCAGGGCATGATGGTTGCCCAAGCGGTCTGCTTGACTTGCGATGAAGCTACGCGATACCTTCGCGACACCGGGTTAACAAGAGAATGTTTTCAGCGGGAGCCAATTTTGCCTTTTCAGCGGATGATCACGCTCACTACCGATTTTGGGTTCACCGAGCATTACGTTGGTGCAATGAAAGGGGTTATCTACAGCATCAACCCATCAGTACAACTCGTGGATATCACCAACGCCGTACAATCATTTGACATCCTGGACGGAGCTCTGGCGATCTCCCAGGCATACAGCTATTTTCCCAAGAACACAGTCCACGTAGTGGTCGTTGATCCAGGCGTGGGCGGGCCACGCAGACCGATTCTTGCGACAGTAGGACAGTATTTGTTTGTGGCCCCGGACAACGGCGTGCTTTCACTGGTATTTGAGCGCGAGGAGCGAGTATCGGTCCGGCACATCACTTCGGAACACTATTTTCATCAGCCTGTCAGCCAGACATTCCACGGTCGTGACGTCTTTGCGCCGGTAGCTGCCTACCTGAGCAAGGGCGTGGATACGGTGAAGTTCGGCGATGAGATCACCGATTTTGTGCGCTTTGCCGCACCCAAGCCAAAACCCGCCGGCGCAAACGCGTGGAAAGGCATTGTTCTCAAAACGGATAAATTCGGCAACCTCATCACCAACATTTCCCCGCGTGACATTCCGCAGATCTTTGATGGATCTTCCAAGGCGTTTAAGCTTGCCGTGGGCAAGGCTGAGGTCAGCAAGCTCTGCGCAAGCTATGCGGAAGGCGGACAGGGTGAGCTGTTTGCGATTCTGGGAAGCACCGGATTTCTGGAAATATCCGCCAACAAGGGTGCGGCATCCCGCTTGGCGGGAGCCGATAAAGGCAGCGAAGTTGCGATCACCATTGCCGGCTGAGCCGGGCGCCCACGCGGCTTGTTTATACTCATAATTGATGCGCCATCTTTTTCGCTTTTTCTGGAATGCAACCCGAGGACATCGTTTGGCCCCATGGCGCAGCCCCTATCTGCGTTGGCGCATGGAAACCTACTCTGGCTTGAAAATGGACAAGATTGGCTTTGTGGAGTTCTGGGGTTTCATGATCCGCGAGCGCAAGCAGCTCCGTCACTTTCTCAAATGGACCGCCGACATGGACAATTATGCGCGTCCCAAGCCGAAAAACCCGTAAGTCGCCGGCTGTTGACTACTGGCCGTCATCGGTTGGATCAACGTAGGTGCCGGGACGACGAAGAAACAGCGCGAAGGCTGCTGGCGCGCTAAATGTCGTACTTCTTCAGCAGATGGCGGAATGATCGGTAGGATACTTTCAAGAGTTCTGCGGCCCGAGTCTGGACGCCGCCAGATTGCTGCAGAGCCGATTCAATCAAAGACCGCTCAATTCCGGCAACATATTTCTCAAAATCGATGCCATCAGCGGGTACGCCGGACACATGGTTGCCGTTGGATGAGGCCGCGGCAGCGCGCGCCCGCGGCTGATCGGCTTCCAGATCGACCCTCAACTCGTTGCCGGATTCCATCGCCACCGCGCGTTCAATCGTGTTCTCCAGCTGGCGGACATTCCCCGGCCATTCAAATGCGGCAAGGGCCTCAAGCGATTCGGGACGAATGCGCAAAATGCTTTTCTGCGCCGCATTGGCATATTTCTTCAGGAAATGGTTGGCGAGTAGATCCACATCGGAGCGGCGCTCGCGCAGCGGAGGCACTTGGATGGGAATCACACTCACGCGATAGAAGAGGTCCTCGCGAAACGTATTGTCGGCCACCATCTGCCGCAGGTCTTTGTTGGTGGCGGCGATGACGCGGACATCGATGGGAGTCTCCTGCGTGCCGCCCACGGGGCGGACGCTGCGCTCCTGCAGCACGCGCAACAACTTTACCTGCATGCTGACGCTCATCTCGCTGATTTCATCCAGGAAGATGGTTCCGCCGCTGGCTACCTCGAACAGCCCGCGCTTGTTCTGGTTGGCGCCGGTAAACGCGCCTTTGACATAGCCGAACAACTCGCTTTCCAGCAGGGTTTCAGGGAATGCGCCGCAGTTGATGGAAACAAACGGTTCGGCGGCGCGGGGCGAGCAAGCATGGACGGCGCGCGCAACCAGCTCTTTGCCTGTGCCGCTTTCACCATAAATCAGCACCGTGCTCCCGGTGGGCGAGACGGTACGGATGGTGGATTTCAATTTTTCCAGGGCCGGACTATCACCAATGATGTTATCCAGAGAGTTGCGTGTCGCGGCGTCGCGCTTGAGAGCAAAATTCTCGCGCTGCAGGGTGAGCGTATGCAGGGCACGGGCCACCGCGACTTTAAGCTCGTCCAGCAAGCCCGGGCCTTTATGGATGTAGTCGAAGGCGCCGCCTTTCACAGCCTGCACGGCGGCTTCATAATCTTCCACCGCGGTAATCAGGATCACCGAGGTCTCTGGTGAAGACTGCCGGGCAAAACGCAGCACCTCAATGCCATCGGTCTGCGGCATCTTGATGTCACTGATCAGAATTTCATAATTGGCGGAGCTCAATTTTTTCTTGGCTGCTTCGCCACCGTTGGCCGTCTCCACGCGATGCCCGTCCTTACGCAGAGATATATCGAGCATCTCGCAAATCGAGCGCTGGTCATCGCATACAAGGATGCTAGCCATGCGACACCTCGGCATTCAGCAGCCCGGGTTCTGGCTCGGCTTCCGCGGCCCGGGCATGAAGGATTTCAAGAACAAATTCAGCGCCGTTGCCCAGTGTGGACTCAACGTAGACTTTGGCGCCGTGCGCGTGCACGATCTGATATACGATCGCCAGACCAAGGCCGGTGCCACCTTCAAACTGTGACTGAAACGGCTCAAAGATTTTCTCCGTAAGGTTCGGGGCAATGCCGGGCCCCGTGTCGCGGATCCCGATACGAAGGAAGTTTCCCACTTCGCGGACAGACACGGTGATGGTCCCTTTGCCGGACATCGCACGGACGGCATTTTCCAGAAGATTCCACAGAACCTGCTTCAGCCGGTCAGAGTCGACGGCTGCATAGGCCTGCGGGAGCGCATAGTTGCGCACGATGGTGAGTTCGTTGGTCTGGGAGCGGTTGCCCAGCAGGATCAGCGCATCGTCGATCAATGGCAGCAGGTCCTGCCGGGAAAACTTGAAGCTCTTTTCGCGGGAGTACACCAGAAAGTCAGAAATGATGGAATTAAGCCTGGTGGACTCGCGGGTAATGATGTTGACAAGCGTTTTCTGCTCATCATTGAACGGGGTAACCTGGGAAAGCACGTTGATGGATCCGGCAATCGATGCCAAAGGGTTGCGGATCTCGTGGGCAATACCGGCGGCGAGGCGTCCTACAGCTGCCAAACGATCGCGCATGCGGACTTCAGCTTCCAGCCGGCGGAGTTCGGTACGGTCTTCAAAAGTGTAAACAAAGCCGATGGTTCCCTGCTCGGGAACAATCAGGGCCGTCACGTTCATGTCAAAGGTCTTTTCCCGGCCGGCGGGGGTAAGGCCGCGGACCTCACAGCGCGCGGAGATCGACTCCAGGCTGGGCAGGCGGTCAACAAACAAATCGGAGATGTGGCGGCCATAGACAGATGAGGCCGTGCGCTCCAGCAGCTTCTGGCCGGGCGCGTTCACCAGCGTGATGCGCCCTTCCAGGTCAGAGGTAATGAGGCCGCTGCGAATGGAATGGATCACGTTTTCATGCAGCGCCTGCAGGCTGAGCAGTTCGCCGCTTTTGTCGCGCAGTTCAGCTCCGGCCTGGCGAAGTTTCGCCGCCAGCGCGCTGGAAAGGTGCGCCACTGCAAGATATGCGAAGAAGTTGACCAGGACCACTACCTGCAGCGATTTGAGGTCGCCGCGCGGGCTGGTCTGGAAAGATGGAATCTTCTCAAAGAAGCTAAGCTCCAGCAGCGAACCAAAACAGATAAACGAGACTGCAGCGGTCAGGTAGGCCCAATAGCGCGGCAACAGGATACTGGCAACGATGATGACCAGGGGATAAAGGAAATTAAAAAACGTGTCGATGCCGCCGGTGAGGTACACCACTCCCGTGGCAAAGGCGAGATCCGTAAGGATCTGAACGATGCTTTGCAGCTTGTATTCCTGCCATAGAGAGTGCAACACGATGAAAAATACGGAAATCGTGTACCAGACAAGAATCAGAGTGATAAAAACGCGGACGTTGACATTATTGGGAGTCAGCTTGGC
This sequence comes from Candidatus Angelobacter sp., assembly GCA_035762225.1. GTDB lineage: Bacteria > Acidobacteriota > Terriglobia > Terriglobales > Acidobacteriaceae > Angelobacter. The sequence goes on along the minus strand of DASTPO010000552.1, from coordinate 8,743 downwards.
AATCAGCAACTGAACCGCGAGCAGAAAGGAAATGATGATGACACGAACCTTAACCAGCCATGCCAGCCATGCCCGCTCGTTGAATCTTATGTCTCCCATCTCCGCCTTTTTCCACTGCCGCTTTCGGTTTAAGACCCGCCTGCGTAACAGGCGGGTCGAGGATTGTGAGGTAGATACTGCGCCGGTGCAGCCAGGCTATCCGGAGAGCTTGGCAATCATCGAGAACAGCGGCAGGTACAGAGAAACCACGATGCCGCCGACGGCCACGCCGAGAAACCCGATCATGATGGGCTCCAGCAGGGTCAACATGTCCTTGGTTGCGGCGTCGACTTCGTCTTCGTAGAAATCGGCGATTTTCTGCAACATGGCATCCATGGCGCCGGTGGCTTCGCCCACGCCGATCATCTGTGTCACCATGTTGGGAAACACGCCTGACTCTTTCAAGGGATCGACAATGGTCCTACCTTCTTCCACCGCTTTGCGCACTTTCATGAGCGCATCTTCAAGAACGGCATTGCCGGAAGTTCTTGCGGTGATCGACAGGCCTTCAAGAATCGGAACGCCCGAGGTAATCAGGGTTCCGAGGGTGCGGGTGAAACGGGCCACCGCGATCTTGCGCAGCACGCCGCCCAGCACGGGCAGATTCAGCAGGAATTTATCGAAGAGATACCGGCCTTTGGGGTCTTTTCTCACATATTTGATACCGACCACCAAAAGGACCAGGAACGCCAGCATCATCCACCAGAAACGGCCCACAAAATTGCTGAGGCCGATAACGATCTTGGTGGGCAGGGGCAGGTCCACGCCCATGCTGCTGAACATGTTGGCGAAGATCGGCACCACAAACTTCAACAATGCGCCGACGACCAGGCAGGCGATGGAGATCACTGAAACTGGATAGATCAACGCCGACTTGATGGCGGCCTTCAACTTCACCGCCTTTTCCACGTAGCTGGCCAGGCGCTGGAGAATGGTATCCAGGATACCGCCGGCTTCGCCCGCTTCAATCATGTTGGTGGTGAGATCATCGAAAATCTTGGGATACTGCCGCATGGCATTGGAAAGGGTTGATCCGCTTTCCACGCTGGTTCGCACACCGGTCAGGCATTTCTGGAAGACCTGGTTTTCCTGGTTGGCGGCAAGAATCTCCAGACATTGCACCAGCGGAAGGCCGGCGTCAATCATGACGGAAAACTGCCGGAAGAAAACCGCAGTGTCCTTGGTCGGCACCTTGCCGGTGCCGATCTTAGGCAGGCTAAACTCCTTGCCCTTCTCTTTGATGGCTCCCGGTGTAATACGCTCGCGGCGTAACTGCATGGTGACCGCGGCCTTGCTGTCAGCTAGCCGCTCCCCGGCAACCCTCTTGCCCTGGGGATCGGTCCCTGTGAATGTAAATACCGGCATACCGTAAACTCCTCTCGTCCTATTTGCTACCGACCTAACCTACCAACCAGGGGAGAGTTGGGAAAAAACCTATCTGCGCTGCGCGGGCGCGGCAACTTTTGCCGCCTGCACGCCGCGGTTAATCATGTCCTGCAATTCGTCCGGCATTGAAGAACGCGCCAACGCGGTTTCCAGCGTGATCGCCTTCTGGAAATACAGCGTAGCCAGGGCCTGATTGAACGTCTGCATGCCGAACTTGTCCTGTCCGGATTGCATGGACGAATAGACCTGGTGAATTTTGTCCTCGCGGATCAGGTTCCTGACCGCGGCGTTCGGCACCAGGATTTCCATCGCCATGGCGCGGCCCTGCCCACCGACGCGCGGGAGCAGTGATTGGCAAAGAATGCCTTCCAGCACCAAAGAGAGCTGGGCGCGAATCTGCGACTGCTGGTGCGACGGGAAGACGTCAATAATACGGTTGATGGTCGAGGCTGCGGAATTGGTGTGCAGCGTGCCAAAAGTCAGGTGGCCCGTTTCCGCGATACGCAACGCAGACTCAATGGTTTCCAGATCGCGCATTTCGCCGATCAGCACCACATCAGGATCTTCACGGAGCGCGGCGCGCAACGCGTTGGAGAAAGACTGCGTGTCGGAGTGGACCTCTCGCTGGTTCACCAGGCAGCTCTTGTTCTGGTGCACAAATTCGATCGGGTCTTCGATGGTAATAATGTGGTCGTGCCGCTCGGTGTTGATTTTATCCAGCATGGCAGCCAGCGTGGTCGATTTGCCGGAGCCCGTTGGGCCGGTCACCAGAATCAGGCCGCGCGGCTTGTCGCAAAGCTTGGAGATGACCTGAGGCAGGTTCAACTGCTGGAAGGTCTTGATCTCAAATGGAATGACGCGGTAAACCGCGCCTACCGCGCCGCGCTGGTTAAAGCAGTTACCGCGGAAGCGGGCCAGGCCTTTCAGGCCGAAAGAGAAGTCGAGTTCCAGTGTCTCCTCAAAGCGGTGTTTTTGCGCGTCCGTGAGCACGCTGTAAGCCAGCTGCTTGGTTTCAGAGGGAGTCAGCGGCGGCATATCCAATGGCTGCAGATGGCCGTGCACCCGCACCTGCGGCGGTGAATTTGTGGTTACGTGGAGGTCGCTGCCTCCCATATCCAGCATCTTTTTCAATAGATCACTTAAAGTGACATTCATGGTGCCGTCTCATTTCCTCTTCTAAAAACTCGGTACTAGAAACTAAAAACCGCCCGGGCTCAGCTGCCCCGGATTTCTCAACCTCAGCCTCAGTGAAGCGTTTCGCGCGCCACCTCTTCCAGAGTGGTCACACCATCTTTCACCTTGGTCAAACCGCTGCGGCGCAGGGTGATCATTCCGCGCTCGATGGCTTTCTTCTTCAACTCCACGGCGGAAGCGCCGATCAGGATGAGCTCACGTATTTCATCGTCCACTTCCATGACTTCATATAGACCCGCGCGGCCCTTGTACCCTGTGCCGTTGCAGGTGGCGCAGCCCTTGCCCTTGAAAATCTTTACCGTCTTGGCTTCCTCCGGAGTAAATCCGGCGTCAACCTTGGCCTGCGGCGGCATGGGAACCTCTTCCCTGCACTCAACGCAGATGCGACGAATGAGGCGCTGCGCGCAGATCAGATGGACCGCGGTGGCCACCAGGAACGGCTCGATGCCCATGTTCATCAGGCGGCTGATAGTTTCCGGCGCGCCGTTGGTGTGCAGCGTGGATAGAACGAGGTGGCCCGTGAGCGCGGCCTTGATGGCGATTTCGGCGGTTTCAAAGTCGCGAATCTCGCCCACCAGAATCACGTTGGGGTCCTGGCGCAGAAAGGCGCGCAGGGACGCGGCAAAGTTCAGACCGATGGATTCCTTCATCTGCACCTGGTTGACGCCATGCAATTGGAATTCGACCGGGTCTTCAGCCGTCATAATGTTGGTATCGGGTTTGTTGAGCAGTGAAACTGAAGAATAAAGAGTGTTGGTCTTACCCGAGCCCGTGGGGCCGGTAACCAGGACCATCCCGTAGGGCTTGAGCACCGCGCGCTGGAATTTCTCCAGCGACTCCGGCTCGAAGCCGAGCTTGGTCATATCGAGGCGCAGGTTTTCTTTGTCGAGCAGCCGCATGACCACTTTTTCTCCCCACAAGGTGGGAAGGCAGTTGACGCGGAAATCGAGCTGCTTCTTTTTTCCGCCCATCTGCATTTTCAGCATGATGCGGCCGTCCTGCGGCAGGCGCTTTTCGCTGATGTCCATCTTGGCCATGATCTTGATGCGCGACGTGATCGCGTCTTTCAATTTCATGGGCGGGGACATGATGTGCTGCAAAACGCCGTCAATGCGGAAGCGCACGCGATATTCTTTTTCGTAGGGCTCAATATGGATGTCGCTGGCCCCGCGCTTGACCGCGTCCGTCATTACGATATTCACCAGCTTGACGATGGGCGCTTCATCGGCGGATTTTTCCAGGTCGGCCAGGTCCAGTTCTTCCTGCTCGGCCTGTAATTCCACGTCGGCTTCTTCGCCCATGGAGGCCAGAAGCTCGTCGACGTTGGCGTCCTGCTGCGATCCGCCATAAGCCTTGTCGATCGCATCCATGATGGCCGATTCGGAGGCCACCACCGGCTCGATGTTGAAGCCGGTCATGAACTTGATATCGTCCATGGCAAAGACGTTGGTGGGGTCCACCATGGCAATGGTGAGCGACGCGCCCACGCGGCTCAAAGGAAGAATCTGATATCTCTTTGCTGTCTCTTCAGGAATCAGCTTGACTACCGAGCCATCGATTTCAAAATATTGCAGGTTGATGGCGGGTACGCCGTACTGGCGGGAGAGGAAATTGGTGACCTCTTCATCGCTGACAAAACCCAGATGGACCAGCGTGGACCCGAGACGCGAATTGGGACCGTTTTCCCGCTGCGCCTTGAGCGCCTTATCGAGTTGGTCCGGAGTGATGATCTTCTCTTTAACCAGAAGATCGCCTAACCTCTGCGACATAGTGCTTGCTGATCCTGGATTGAAATTTGCCTCAAGCGCAAACTCTCCGAAGTGGCCGGGGGGACAGCCTCTGGTCAGGGAAGAAACTTGAGTAAAGGGATTGTGGGCCGGGTGACAGAAATTGTCAATTAGCAGTTCCCCTCTAAGGTTCATGCACTTACGGAAAGAGTAACCATTGCGGCAAGGCGAATAAGGGAAAGAACTGATGTGACTTGCGGGCCGGTAATCTGAAAGGTGGGCGTTCCTGATCCCCGGCTAGCACTATTACCCTAGGGAGGAGTAAGGATCGCCGGAAACACCCAAATCTTACCAAAGTGTGCCGCAGAACCGCTCTTTTTCTGATCCACGGATGGCCGCGTTCAATCCGTCGAATTTCCAGGCTTGATGCAAATCAGGGTTGAGCGATCCCCTCGCTCCGCTTGGGATGGCAGAAAAATCTACTCGCTGGTGAAGTAATCCACTGCCACCGGGCTTTCAAACAGAGAATAATCGCGGGTCACGATGGTGATCCCGGTCTCTGTGACCACGTAATTGCGCGCATCCTGGACATGGTCAAATCCGATGATGGTGCCTTCAGGGATCTGCACGTCGCGGTCGATAATGGCGCGATGGATGCGGCAATGCCGGCCGATGTTGACATGAGAAAAGATGATGCTCTGGTCGACTTCGCTGTAAGAGTTCACGCGGACGTCCGGAGAGAGGACGCAGTTGCGCACATACCCGCCGGAAAGAATACAGCCGGGACACACAATGGAATCAATGGCCATGCCGGTGCGTCCGGGTTCGCCAAAGACAAACTTGGCCGGCGGGTACTGGCGCTGGTGCGTGCGAATAGGCCAGTGCGCGTCATACAGATTGAACACCGGCGAAACCGAGACCAGGTCCATGTTGGCTTCGTAATACGCTTCAATGGTTCCCACATCGCGCCAGTACTGCGCTTCCTTCATGTTTTCATCGATGAAGTTGTAGGAATAAATCTTGTACTGGTCCAGGATCTTGGGCAGGATGTCCTTGCCGAAATCGTGGGATGAAGCCGGGTCTTCCGCGTCCTTGAGCAGCACCGGCAGCAGCACGTCAGTATTGAACAGATAAACGCCCATGGATCCGGACACCATTTCCGGGTTGTAAGGCGAGCGCAGCTTGGTCTGCCTGGGCTTCTCCTCAAAGCCAGTGATGCGCCCGTTGCGGTCGATTTCCATGACGCCGAAATGATGCGTCTCTTCCGGAGAGATCAGGATGGTGGCAAGAGTTACGTCCGCGCCGGCAGCACGGTGCTGGTCCAGCATCAGCTGATAGTTCATTTTGTAAATGTGATCCCCGGAGAGGATCAGCACGTGCTTGGATTGCTCGGAACCAATGGAATAAATGTTCTGATAAACGGCGTCCGCGGTTCCCAGATACCAGTTATCGCTCACCCGCTTCATGGGGGGCAGAATCTCGATGAACTCTCCCAGTTCGCGCGCGACAACCGAGCCCCAGCCTTCACGAATATGACGGTTGAGAGACAACGCTTTGTACTGGGTAAGGATGTGGACTTTTCGCAGGTCAGAATTGATGCAGTTGGAGAGGGTGATATCGATGATGCGGTAATTCCCGCCGAAGGTCACCGCGGGCTTGGCACGGTCCCGCGTCAGGGGGTAAAGACGTTCCCCGGCGCCACCGGCAAGCAGTACTCCAAGAGTATCTTTCATAAGTCAAACAATCTAAGACGGGTTAAAGCGGGCCCCACCCCTGTCAGCGAACTTTTTATGCTAGCAGAAAATAGAATTCCCGGCGCAGCAGCACTGGCTTCGCCGGGAGAGTGCGGTCAGAACACTAATGGGTTAGGCGGCTTCATCCACGCTGATACGGAGAGACTTGAGGAAGCGCACATCGTGGGCATTGATGCTGAACTCCGGATCAGCGCTCTTGCGGCGCGAGCCTACAAGCTCCGGGGTGGCCTCGGCGCCAGCTTCGGCGTCATCATGGCGATTGAACCCTATGGTGGCTTCCAGCACCAGAAAGATATCAAAGCCTTCGTCCTTGATCTTGGCGATGACCTGCGCGATCTGGTCCGATTCAGAGAGAGAACCGTTGATGGCCTCACCCAGGTCTTTCATCAGTTGTTTCAAACGTGTATTCACCGCAAACTCCTTACCTGTTAAGTTGGATGCCTGCAGGGGTACTTCCGTTTTATTCTTTAGCAAGGATACGCCCATTTTCGGTCTACAATACCCTCAATGCCGCAAATTTCCAATGTTAAGAATGCGCTGCAAAGCGTTGTAAAGAAAGACCGCCTGCTCAATGCCGTCTTCGCCGGAGGCAAGTCTTTTGTCTTTTCGATGGGCCGCACCTTCTATGCTTTTTGGCTCCAGGCCACTGGACTGATCTTCGTGGTTTTCACACTGGGAGGCGCCGGAGCCATGGTCCGCCAGTACCGGCTTGACCGTTTTGCTGACAAAAAACGCTTCTTCGTCGAGATTTGCTTCACCCTGGTCTGCGCTCTATTCACCCTGCAATCATTCATTCAAGCCAAACGCACCATGAGCAAAAAATAGCACAGTGATCGAAATCACCACGCTCCATCTGCGACCGCGCTAAAATTAATGGCGATGCCCGTTCTCCGTGGATACGCGCCGGACGGGAGCTTCTCGCGGCAATGTCCGAAGACTTAAAACTCGAGCCCGCAACCGGGCAGCTACGAAAGATCGAGCCTGAACCTCTCTACACGCCGGCCAACCTGGAAGGTGTTGATTATGAGTCGGATATCGGCTATCCGGGAACCTTCCCTTTCACCCGCGGCGTGCAGGCCACCATGTATCGCGGAAGACTCTGGACCATGCGCCAGTACGCCGGGATGGGCGACGCCGAGGAATCCAACAAGCGCTACAAATATCTGCTGGCACACGGCACCACTGGCCTTTCCGTGGCGTTTGACCTGCCTACACAGATCGGCATGGACTCCGATCATCCCATGGCGATCGGCGAAGTCGGCAAGGTTGGAGTGGCTATCGACTCCATCGATGACATGGAGCGGCTCTTTGCCGGCATCAACCTGGAAAAGATCTCCACCTCCATGACCATCAATGCCAGCGCCGCCATTTTGCTGGGACTCTATATTGCAGTGGCGCGGCGGTCGGGCGCCGACGTCCGCAAGCTGAGCGGCACAGTGCAGAATGACATCCTCAAAGAGTACATCGCGCGCGGGACGTACATTTATCCGCCGCGCCAGGCTCTGCGCATCATCACTGATATTTTTGCTTATGCCAACGAACATGTGCCGGAGTGGAACCCGATTTCGATTTCCGGCTATCACATGCGCGAAGCCGGATGCACCGCGGTGCAGGAAGTGGCCTTCACGCTGGCCAATGCCATTGCCTACGTGGACTCTGCCTTGAGCGCAGGGCTGGATGTGGACAAGTTTGCGCCTCGGCTCTCGTTTTTTTTCAACGCGCATAACAATTTCCTGGAAGAGGTCGCCAAGTTCCGCGCCGCACGGCGCATGTGGGCGCGCCTGATGCAGGAGCGATTTGGCGCGAAGAACCCCAGGTCACTGATGCTGCGTTTTCACACCCAGACAGCGGGTTCCACGCTGACGGCGCAGCAGCCGGAAAATAACATCGTACGCACGGCTTTGCAGGCTCTGGCCGCCGTGCTTGGAGGAACGCAGTCCCTGCACACCAACGGCTTTGATGAGGCGCTGGGGCTGCCCACCGAAGATGCGGCGCGCATTGCGCTGCGCACACAGCAGATGATCGGCTATGAGACCGGGGTGGCAAACACCGTTGATCCACTGGCCGGCTCGTACTACATTGAGTCTCTCACCAACGAAATTGAACGTCGTGCACGGCTTTACCTGGAAAAAATCGACGCTATGGGCGGAACGCTGCGGGCCATCGAACTCGGATACATCCAGCAGGAGATCCAGAACGCCGCATACGATTTTCAGCAGGGCGTCGACCGGCAGGAAAACGTGGTGGTGGGCGTGAACCGCTTTCAGAGCGAAGGTGACCGATCGGTCCCCGTGCTCCGCATCGATGAAGCCCTGGAGCGCCGCCAGGTGGAGCGGCTGCGTGCCTTGCGCCAGCGCCGCGACCAGTCCACGGCGGAGTCTGCGGTCCGCGGGGTGGAAGACGCAGCTCGCAATGGAAAAAACCTGATGCCGCACATCATCCATGCGGTTGAGAGTTATGCCACCCTGGGCGAAATCTCTGACGCCATGCGCCGGGTCTTTGGCGAGCACCAGGAGACAGTGGTGATTTAGCTCCGGCGTCTCTCCTTCGCCGTGACTGAAACTGCCGGATCGTTACTAGAATTCTTGAGCTCCCCTGAAGTTTTATTTCTTGAAATTGGCCCATTGCAGACAGATAATGGCC
>DASTPO010000551.1:0-3414 GCA_035762225.1 Candidatus Angelobacter sp. | reverse complement strand
TGGTGAGCGCGGAAGGAATCGAACCTTCAACCTACTGATTAAGAGTCAGTTGCTCTGCCAGTTGAGCTACGCGCCCTTTTGCTTTTGGAATGAAAAGTGGGCCTTACGGGAAGACCTGATTAGTGTAACACAGCAAAATGGAGCCCGCGTTCTACCGACGCATCATATCGCGAGCCTGAACGGCGGGCCTCCTGCAACGGACCACGTGGCCGTCGACGGTTGCAAGCGAACCTGAACGGATCGTCTCTCCGCGAGCTTCGCCCAGCCCTGGCGGGCCACAAGACAGTCATTTATCCGCGAATTTCATAATTTATCTGCGAATTTCATGGCGTCGCGAACGAAGTGGTTCTTCAGCGCCTTGCAGAACGCCTTGTAATCTTTTTCCACCTGGCCAGCATAGGCCATGGCGAATTGCGCCAGCGCCTTCTCGGCTTTTCCCGGACGCCCGAGATACGCCGCAAGCACGGCAGGCTCGCCGGAGCGCGCGTGGCCTTTGGCCAGCAGCTCGGCGCAGACGCGGCCGTATTCGATGAGGCGGCGGCCCTTCAACGCCTCAGGCGCGATGGAGCTTTTGTGGTCATTGAGCTGGCGCACCAGGTAATCGCCGCCCTGGATGGTGCACCAGCCCAGCAGCAAATCAGAGAAAACCTGCAAGGCGCGCTGGCCCAGCGCCACACGCTCACCCTGATGGCCGGGGCCGGAGCGGCCCTTGTAATAGCCGGCGTAGGCGGAAGGCAGTTCCTGCTTGATCTGCAGAAAGAGCGGATCTTTTTCCGCGCCGTCACGGCCCAGCAGCAGCACCACGTAGTCACGCGTGCCCACGCTGCCGGTGCCGACAACCTTGAAGCCGACGTCGGCAACGGAGTAGCGGTCGAACAGCAGCTGGCGGTCAGGGGCCAGCGTGGCGCGATATCCGGCAAGCGCCTTGATCACGGCCTTCTCTTCCGCCCCTTTCACGTCCCACATTGATCCCGACTTATAGATGAAGCGGCGCCCGCGGCCGCGCTTGTGCGTGAGCTTTTCCAGGCTGGCGAGCGGGCTGGAGCGCTCTGCCTGCTTCAGGGCCGCGCGGATGGCGGGGTCGCCCAGGCTGCGCACGGTGCGATGGCGCGCAATATTCAGCGCGGTCATGCCGGCGAAGGCGCGGATCCAACTACAGTAATCGCGCACAAAGAGATGAACGGCTTCCTTGCAGCAGGACTCGCTGTCATGGGCGGAGCGTCCGGCCAGAACGATGCTGGCCGCCATGCGCTTGACGTCCCACTCCCAGGGACCGCGCATGGTTTCGTCGAAGTCATTGATGTCCAGCACGATGTCAGAGCCGGGCGTGGCGAAGAAGCCGAAATTCTTGACGTGCGCGTCGCCGCACATCTGCACTTCGATTCGCGTGTGCCGCCCCTGGCCCAGGTCCGCGGCCATAATGGCCACCGCTCCGCGAAAAAAGACGAACGGAGAGAGGCTCATGAGCTGAAACTTGAGCGGCAGAAGCCGGGCAATATGGCCCGCGGAAGCCTGCTGCAGCAGCTCAAGAGGATCGAATTTGCGTTTGGGAAGCTCGGCCAGCGAGGCGCGGCCCATGTGGGCCCGCATGGCTACACCTTTTTTTTCGGCTTCCTTACTGATACGCATGGCGAGCGACGGGGGAAATTGCCATGCCAGCCTAGAGCGCGGAGGCGGGAAGGTCAAGTGAAGGCGGCGGGCCGGATACAGCTCAGACAGGGCAGCAGATTTTAACCGCGATTTAACCGCCAGGACACGCCGCCTTAACTTTTGTGGCGTAAGTTGCTGGTGAACGCTTCATCACCGCTCAGCATTGCAAAACCAGGCAGTGCTGAGCGCATCTGCTCCGGGCGTTATTCGCCGGCAAACGGGCGACGCTGCCTGGCGCCGGCAGGGTCGAGCCGGGCAAGTTCCAGCAGGGCAAGGCAGCGGGCGTCTTCCTTGCGCGCGGTTTCGTGCAGCACTACCACTTCACGGGAGCTTTCCTTGAGGATCTCACAGCGCCACAGGTTCGGCGCACTGGGGCTTTGCGGCTTGATCTGCGCCTCATAAGGCGGTTGTAGAATCTGCATTTATTCCTCTCCGGGGGACAAAGAGTGCCTGGGTGGCTCGAAGTGTTATTTCTACTCCTTCGGGGGCGAAGCTTATGTTAAGAACGTGTTAAAAAGAGGGCCAGGCCTGTGGAAGACCTGCCGCGAGAGGACCTCGAAAGGCTTGTACGCCACGCGTATTCAATCATTTAGGCAAAATCTATTTTGAAACCAGCGAGGGCTGCTCCTGGCCGGCCAGAGCGGACTTGATGTTCCAGATTTCCCGCGCATACTCATTGATAGTGCGGTCGCTGGAGAAGAAGCCGGTGCGGGCGACGTTCAAGATCGCTTTGGCAGCCCAGGTCGCGGGCAATTGATAGTCGGTGTCGGCACGCCGGCTGGCAGCAATATAAGAGGTTAGATCGGCCAGATGGAAGTAACGGTCGCCGCGGTCCAGCAACTCGTCCACAATCCAGCGAAAGAGGCCAGGCTCGTCAGGACAGAAACGGTTTGAGCCCAGGCTATCCACCACGCGACGTACTATTGGCTCAGTGTTATACAACTCGCGCGGATTGTAGCCGTGCGATTCCTGGTACCAGCTCACGTCTTCACGGGTGAGACCGAAGGTGTAGATGTTGGCCTCGCCGACGGCTTCCTTGATCTCAATATTGGCGCCGTCCAGAGTTCCCAGCGTGAGCGCGCCATTCATTGCCAGCTTCATGTTTCCGGTGCCGGAAGCTTCCATGCCGGCGGTGGAGATTTGTTCGCTTAGATCTGCGGCCGGCATGATGATCTCCGCCAATGACACGCGGTAGTTGGGAACAAAGACCACCTTCAGCCGCTCTTTCACGCGTCCATCAGTGTTCACGATGTGAGCGACGTTGTTGATCAGCTTGATGATCTGCTTGGCGGCCCAGTATCCCGGGGCGGCCTTGCCGGCAAAAACGTAGGTGCGCGGCACCGGGGACTCCGTGCCGTCTTCCACCACGCTCAGATATTCATGGATGATCCGCATCACGTTCAGGAGCTGCCGCTTGTATTCATGAATGCGCTTTACCTGAACGTCAAACATGGAGTACGGATCGACGGTGACCGCGGTGGTGTTGAAGATTTCCCGGGCCAGCTTTTCCTTGTTGCGAAGCTTGATAGCCATGAACTCCTGCTGGAATCCGGGATCGCTTGCGCCTTTTTCGATGGCGCGCACACGGTCCAGATCGGTGATCCAGCCTTCGCCGACGGTGCGGGTGAGCAGCTCGGCCAGTTCAGGATTGGCTTTCAGGATCCAGCGCCGCGGCGCGACGCCGTTGGTCTTGTTGCTGAAGCGTTCAGGCCAGAGCTGCGCGAAGTCCGGGACCAGAGACGACTTGATCAGCTCGCTGTGCAG
>DASTPO010000550.1:0-5102 GCA_035762225.1 Candidatus Angelobacter sp. | reverse complement strand
CTGGAAGGAAAATCCGCGGTTGAAATTGTGGCGGAAACTGCTGACCAGGCCGTTGTAGTTGGATACGCCGATGCTCTGGATCTGCGTCACCGTGCTGAAGCGCGGATCGGGGGCAGTGGTCGGCAATCCGGTGACAGGAATTCCACCCGGCGCGGCCGGATCGTTAAAGGCGTTCAATCCGTTGTTCTGGACTGCTTCAAAGATGCCGTGGTTGCCGACATAGTTGAGGCTAAACACTGAATTCCAGCCCAAATCCTGCTCGATCTGCAGGTTCCATTCCTGGTACCGCGGCTGACGGATCTCGGAATCGGATGAAGTGATGGTAGGCGGAGCAAAAGCCGGGTTGGTTGCCTGGATAGAGGCCAGGGTCCCGCCGTTGGTAAAGGAGTTGATGAACGACTGGTTCGCTCCGGAGGCAAGTTGGAACACATTTCCAGCGCTGGCTGGAGAAAGCGGCCCTGCCACCTGGAACGAGTTGAGCACCGGCGGGTTGGAGGAGAAGTTATCCACCAGCACGGCCGGGAATGAATCGCCAAAGATACCGATTCCGCCGCGCAGAACCGTCTTGTTGCTGGAAAATGGGCTGAAGGTAAAGCCCAGGCGGGGCTGCCAGACGATGACATCGGTTGATGGATAAGCCTGATGCAGTCCGGTGGCGATGGCCTGGTTGTAAGGAATGCTTGGATCGTGCGCAAGCTGTGTGAACGGAACCGCCAATTCGGCGAAGCAGTTGGTCTGGCAAACCGGATTGGAGTTGTGGTCCAGACGCAGAGCCAGGGTCAACTTCAGCTTGTTGCTGACCTTCCATTCATCCTGCCCATAAAAGCCAAGCCCGTAGAGAGCGATCGGCTGGCTGAATTTGGTGGGAAAGTTCTGCTGGAAGAAATCTGTCTGCCCGTTGACGAATGAATCGACAGAGGTAATGGCTTCGCCGCTGGTGAAAACGCCGTAATCGAAGTCGGTGACGTCATTGCGATGGTAATTCACACCGAACTTAAGGGTGTGGTTGCCCTTGGTCATGGAGTAATCGTCCACCACCTGATACTGGGTGACGTTGCGGCCTTGCGGGAAGTTGAAATCAGCGCCGCCCAGCCGCGAGAAGCCTCCGCTGAACGCCAGGGTTGTGGGGAAGACCGCCAAAGCCGCCGACCGGCTTGGGTTATCAAAGAACGCGGTGTACCACTGACCGGACAATTTGAATTCATTCACAGCGTTGGCGTTGAATATGTGCGTTTCGCTCAGCTGCCCCTGATATTCCGGTTGCGTGCTCTGCGTGTTGAAGACCGAATTGATGGGATCGGTGAAAGTAGCTTGCACGCCCTGGTCAGTCTGGACGCGGCCAAAAAGGCTGTCTTTGTCACTGAATTTCTGATCGATGCGCAAAGACATCTGGTATTCATGGGTAAAGTTGTTCTGCGTGGTTTGCAACCGGTTGAAGCACGGGCCAGCCAGGGTAAGGACCGTCAAGGTACTGCATGTGCCGGTGCCAACCTGCGATCCTTTGACTCCGTTGTAGAGGCCGAAGATGTTCTGGTAGAACGGCAACGCCGCCGGATCCTTCCCCGCCAGATTCGCCAGCGTAGCGGCCTGAAATTCAGCCGTTGGAATCCTTACCTGGGCTGCGGTGGGCAGAATCACGCGCAGGCCTTCATAGTTGAAGAAGAAAAACGTCTTGTCCGACTTGATGGGACCGCCAATGCCGACCGCCCATTGGTTGACGTTGTCAAACGGCTTGGGAGTTGACGGCGATCCGGCAATGGCAAGGTTGTTGAGGTAGTCGTTGGCATTCAACACACGGCCGTTCCAAAAGTAGGTCGCATTTCCGTGGAAGGCGTTCTGTCCGGACTTGCTGATGTAATTTACCTGCGAACCGGCCAATTGACCGTACTGTCCGGAGTAGCCATTGTTGGTGACGGTGGCCTCCTGAACGTCATTGGAGCCGAGCAACAGGTTGGTGGCGCCGGAATTGTTCAGGTTCAGGAACGGATCATTGTCATTCTGCCCGTTCAGGGTGAAGAGATTTGAAGTTCCGGGAAGGCCGAAGGTGGAAAAGTTGCCGAAGCCGGCCTGGGTATTCATGATGGCGCCGGGCGCAGTCTGGGCAACCGCACTCAGATCGTTTCCTGGATTCGGTACCAACGAAATCTGCTCGTTATCAAACCGCGTGGACAGGTCAGCGTTCTCAACCTCCAGCGCGCTGGTGGTTACTTCCACCGTGGTTGTTGCCGAGGTAATGGCCATCGCCATGTTGACCGTGGCAGCCTGGCCGAGGCCGACCTGCACTTTGCGAGTGTTGTCCTGAAATCCGGGGGCGGATGCTTTGACGGTATAGCTGCCCGGTTTCAAGAACGAGAAGCGATAAGAACCTTCGGCGTTGGTGGTGGCGGCGTGCGATTCGCCCGTGCCGTCATTCGTGGCCGTCAATTTGGCGTGCGGGACAACGGCGCCCGAGGGATCAGTGACGACACCTGTGATGTCTCCTGAAGTAGTGGATTGGGCTAAGGCAAATGATGCTATCAACGTAAAAAACATCAACTTTAAAAAATGTTTCATTTTGATTCATCCCTTTTATTTTTCGTGCGTTTTACGTTCTCTGCTGTTGATCTGAAGATCGAGACGGCGACGGCGTAAAGTTCATGAATGTGCGTAACAGGTAATAAATACGCCGTTCCATCCCGCGCTTGAGTCATTGCAACCCACTTGCCATCGAGTTTGTTTTTGTAAACCCATAAAAGTCAGAGAGACTAAGGGGAAAACATCAAGTAATTCAGATCTGCTGGATTCAAATTCCAATAAGATTTTTTCCCGCAGCTCCGATTTCTGGAAGCTTCCCGAGACTCTGCTTGTCGAGGACCTGTACTAGTCTCGTGAGGGAGATTCGTCCTTCAGGACGATCAGGGGCATGTTTGCCGATGTCCGTTTGCGCCTGACGCTTTCGGTGTGATACCTTCCGCTGCAACACTGATTCAGCAGAACGCACTGGGGAAAACTAATGATGCCTCTCATCGTGATCGGGATATTGGTGGTCGGCGCGATCTTCATTCTGGCCGGCATGTACAACAGCCTGGTGCAGCTCCGCGTCCGCGCCGATTCGGCCTGGTCTGACATTGATATACAACTCAAGCGCCGCCATGACCTGATTCCCAACCTGGTGGAGACCGTCAAGGGCTATGCCGCGCACGAAAAAGGCACGTTTGAGAACATCGCCAAGTTCCGCTCGCAAGCCATGCAGGCCAGCACGCCGGCGGACAAGGCCCAGGCGGAAGGCCAGCTGACCGGAGCGCTGAAGAGCCTGTTTGCCGTGGCGGAGAATTATCCCGAGCTGAAAGCGTCAGAACAATTCACCGGGCTGCAAAGCTCGCTCAATTCGATTGAAGACAATATCCAGAACGCGCGCCGCTATTACAACGCCGTGGTGCGCGATTTCAATACCCGCGTGCAATCTTTCCCGACCAACATCATTGCGGGCATGTTCGGCTTCCACGCGCGCCAGTTCTTTGAAATGGAAACACCCGCTGACCGGGAAAACGTGGCCGTAAAGTTCTGAGCATCGTGCCAACGTCTCGTCATCGTCGGCTCCCGGCGCTCTCGCGATACAAGACACTCGTAGTTTTTGCTGTGCTGCTGGCGTGCGGGCTGCCGGCATGGGGCCGAAGCTATCGCATTGCAAACTTTAACAGCACCATCCACGTGGATGATGACGGAACCATCCGGGTCCAGGAACAGATCACCTTCACCTTTACGGGCGCGTATCAGGGCGTTTATCGTGTGATTCCGCTGGACTATCCCGGACGCGCCGGCTCCAACTACAGCATCTTCCTGAAAGTTGATTCCGTAACCGACCAGAGTGGCGACGCGCTCAAGTATGAAAAGAGCACCAGCTCCGGCGCCCTCAAGCTGAAGATATATGTGCAGGACGCGGTCAACGCCAGCCGCACGGTCAACATTGAATATTCGGTTCCCAACGCGACACGCTTCTTTGAAGACTACGACGAATTTTACTGGAACGTAACCGGGAATGACTGGCCGGTGCCCATTGAGCATGCGTCAGCAACGGTCTATTTTCCCTCCAGCGCGGATGGGAAATTGCGGGCACAGGCGTTTGAAGGAGCCTACGGAACCAAGGTGGCTGCCCGCAGCTCCGTGGAAGCGGCAAGCACGAGTTTTGAAACCAACGGCGCTCTAACAATTCGTGGCGGGCTCACGCTGGATGTCTACATAGAAAAAGGCGTCTTACGCCAACCCGGCGGGCTGACGCATTTTCTCTGGTTTGTGCGCAGCAATTCCATTCTGTTCCTGCCGATCTGGGCTTTTGCGGTGATGTTTACGTTGTGGTGGGTCAAGGGACGCGATCCTGATCCTGGCATCTCCGTGGCCCCGATGTATGAGCCGCCGGAAAAAATGGGGCCGGCCGAAGTAGGCACGCTGATTGATGGCAGCGTGGACCCGCGCGACATCACATCGATCCTGGTGGATATGGCTGTGCGCGGCTATATCAAGATTGTGGAGACCCAGCACAAAGGCTTTCTCTATAACACAAAAGATTACGAATTCCAGTTGATCAAGCCCCGCGACCAGTGGGGCGACCTTACTGACTTTGAACGCGCCATGCTGGACAAGGTGTTTGAAGGCGGGCAGACCACGCTTCTCTCGAACCTGCGCAACCACTTCTACACGGTCCTGCCCATGATCAAGTCTGAGATTATGGCTGCACTGAAAGCCAAAGGCATGTACACGGTTGATCCGGAATCCGCAGCCGGGTACTGGGGGCTCGGCTTCCTGCTGGTGGCGCTGCCCTTTGCCGCGTTTCAAGTGATGGGCGTAGCTGATTTTCTGGTCTCAGTTCCCATGGTGATCGTGTGCGGCTTGATCGCCGTGGCAATCATCATCATCATCGGCCGGCAGCTCACGGCCACCAGCCTGAAAGGGGCACGGACGATCGTACAGATCCAGGGCTTTCAGGAGTTTATGAACAGAGTGGACGCCGACCGCCTGAAGCGCATGCCGCCAGACACCTTTGAAAAATTTCTGCCGTACGCCATGGCCCTGGGCGTGGAGCACCGCTGGGCCAAGGCCTTTGATGGAATCGTCCAGAACCCGCC
>DASTPO010000549.1:0-5222 GCA_035762225.1 Candidatus Angelobacter sp. | reverse complement strand
TTCATCACCAGGAATGCCGGTACCTGCGGATCGATCCCCTGCTCATGCGGGTTATGGCAGGAGGTGCATTCCACGTTCCCCCCAACCAGCTTGACCGCGCCGGTTAAGTCCGCTGTCTTCCCTGCTCCCACCAGGCTCGACACCAGGTGCGGCGAGTCACGGATGGGCAGGCTGAGGCTGAAGGGATGCGATGTTTGCAGGTTGCTCCCAAAAACATCCTGCATCTTCCCGCTCATTCCCATGCTCCCGTAGCTGACGGTTGTGCCCGGCGCGATGGTGCCGTCGTGACAGCTCAGGCAAAGGCTGCTGGATGATCCCGCCGGCGGCTGCGCGTTCTGCTGGTTTCCACTGGCGGTGAAAGACGAACTGTTATAAGGCGTATAGGTCTGGCTTGAAAGCTTCTGGTTCCACAGCGGCGTCATGCCGCCAACCCCAGAGTGAGGAGCATGACAGTAAAGGCAGGCTGCGGAGACGCTTCCGGAAACAGGCTTGACGCCGTTGGGCGAAAGGTCGTGCACGCCAAGCACATCAGTACCGATCTGGGCCTTGCCCGCGACTGCCAGCAACAGGACGCACACGATGGCGGAAAACCTCATTGTCCGCCCCGTCCTTCAGTCTTGGCCGCGGTGTAGCGGAAGACCTGGATACGCCGATTATAGGAATCCACAACAAAAACACGGTCCCGGCGATCGATGTAGAGACCTGCCGGCAATTGAAACTGCCATGGCCCCGTTCCCTTGCCGCCGAAGTAGTAGAGCAAATTTCCTTTGTCATCAAAGACGTGTACCGTGCTCCCGAGCCCCTCAACTACATAGACGTGCCCTTCTGAATCGATTCCCACACCCTTCGGCCTGAAGAACTGGCCGCGCTCATCACCCAGCCGGCCGATCTCGGATTGAAACCTGCCGCTCCGATCCAGCACCTGCAAACGGAAGTTCATGGCATCCACCACGATCAGGTTTTTGCCTTGCAAGCGGAGTTCTGTGGGAAAGTTGAATTCGCCGTTTCCATTACCCGGTTTCCCGATTTTGTTCAGGACGCGCCCCTGCATATCCATGACAAAAATCTGGTTGCGCAGCGTATCAGTAATAAAGATTGTCTGTGCATCCGAATCTACTGCTATTCCCGTGGGCCGCTTGAAAATGCCCTCACCGCCCTTCAGGCTGCCAATCACTCGCTCTAACCTACCTTCGGGGGTAAAGACGAAAATCTTGCCGCTATCAGAATCGGTGACGTAGATGTTGTCAGCCGAATCCACGGCAACGCATTGGGGAGCATGCATGCCATCTCGCTCTTTCATGCGCTGAATGAACTTGTACTTGTGTTGTGTGAAATCGAAGATGTGCACGCCGGATGCCCCGGGATCGCTCACAATAACGCGGCCTCGCGAATCGGCAACAACGCTGTAGGGCCGTATGAGAGTGTGCCTCTGCGCTTCACCTGCCACAAAGTTGCCCAGCCGGCTCCAGAACCCTGGCTTGCCGCGCACCTCGTTTTCAGAGCTGAAGGCCTGTTCAAAACTCAATCTTCTGCCGCCCTCAAGTTCTAGCACGGGGACCTGAATGGTGGTTGGGCGCGATTTCGAAGCAGCTGCCGCGGGCGCCGCCATCCACAGCGCCAGGACCAATAACGCCAGCTTCCTCACACCACCGCAGGCAAGCTTTTTCAGAAGAAGTTGAACCATCTTGAGATCCCGAAGTAATACGAATTTACTCTCTGCTCACGCACCTGCGCCAGCGAAAAGCCCTGCAGAATTCTGGTGTAGCCGGAGTTGAAATTGACCTTGCGGAAGCGGTATTGCATATAGAAATTGCCCAGTTCGGCACTATTGCTTGAATTGACCGTTCCATCGTTTGCGTTGGATTTCGTCTTCACGAACGTGGCTGTAAAACTGAGGCCACGAACCGGAGATCCACCTGCTCCAAACGAATATGACTCGCCGCCAAACAAAACGAACAGTGATGGCAGGACCGGCAAAGGGACCGGCGACGGGGCCAGTCCGGCGGACGTCTGGATAGCGTTACCCGTCGATCGCGAATAGCTGGCGCTGAATCCGAGGCGTTGCATGGAGAGCGACGTTGCATAGTTCTGCGTGGAGATATCAGATCCCTGCACCCCGCTCACATTGCTCTTTGATCCGCTCCCGTTCAGGTTCCAATAAAACCTTCGCAACGGCCGGCCCACGGTGCCCGAATATGCGTAACTATTGGTCGTATAGAGCACAAGCGCCGTCGCATGGTTTTGGTTGAAGAGGAACGAGCCACCCACGTTCCAGGCACGGAAAGCGCGTGAATAGGAAGCTGAGCTGCTTAATGCAAGCTGGGTTTCATCACGCAGAGAGAGTGTATTGCGGGAAGCCGACTGCACAAACGTAAGTCTGCCGCCCAAGAGAGCACGGAAGTAACTGAACACGCCTCCAACGGAGTCGGAGCTGTAGGTATTGCCGGCAAAAGTTTGCTGCCGCCGTTCAGCCCGGCCGATGATTCGCATCTCGCGGGTCAAAGAATAAATGGCGTCACCAGTCAGACCAAGCGAATCCGATGAATGGCCCGGGATGTTTGTTGCCACTATTCCGCCTGCGCTGAGCACGCTCTGAAATAGCGTTCCAACCAGATTGTCTGTGTACAGCAAGCTACCATCGAGACTGAGCTTGCTGGTAGGAGCCAAGTTCACCGATGAATCCAGCGAGTCGATGGCACCTGAATTGCTGCCGGCCTGCGAATTGAAATCGTACGAAGTGGAGTTGAAATGCGCCTGGGCTGTTCCGTGCAACGGCAGGCCGTGAGAGACGCCGAGCGAATACGAACTGTTGCTGGAGTCTGAGCTCAGCGGAATTCCGCCGAACAAGGCAGTTGGCAGCTCCGTGTTGCTGGTACCGTAGTGATAGTTGCCGGTCAAGTTGAAACCGGAAATGCGATACGCTGCCGAACTGTTCAGGGCCCGCGAGTTAGACAGGCTATGGGCGGCCGATCCAAATGTTTCGAAGTCGCCGCCGCCTTGCTGATATCCAATGGACAGGCTGGGAAGGCCGGGAACGATCTCTGACCATCCAATGCCAAACGAGTCAGAATTTCCGTGCGTAACGAAGTCACCCAACCCGGGAACGGCGAGAGTACTGCTGCTGTCATACGTGCGGCTGTAATTCACCCAACCTGGGAAATGACTTCCGGAAAAGATGCTGGCGCTGGCGCGAAAACCGCTGGTGGTGCTGACTGAATCGAAATTTGAGCTTTCCCGCGACTCATTCAGGTAGGGGCTTAAGTGAAAGGAGAAAAATTGCGGGCTGTAATATGATCCGGAGAGATCTGCGTTGCCCACTGCCGAGATACCATGCGCTGAAGAGACATCGCCGTAACTTCCAGAGTAGCCAAACCCAAGATTTCCGCTCAGATTCAGCGGGAGATCGTCGCTGACCTTGACCTGCGCCGCCACCGGCAGACCTACCAGAAGGACCGCAGCTAGCCACCACTCTGAAGCTCGCGCCCTCGTGATCATTGCCCCTGGGTTCCCTTCACTTTAAAGCTCTTCAATCTTTGCGGTTTTACGCAGCCGGATGTTGAGTTGCGCACGGAGCTTCTCTACTCTCTGTTTTTGCAGGTAGACACGCAGCGAATCTTTGATGTCAGCAAATTTTTGCAGCCCCTCGGGAAGGTGCTTGTTGAGGCGGACGATGGTGTAAACATTGTCCACCTGAAACACATCACTGATCTCTCCCGGCTTCATCTTCTTCACTGCGTTCAGCACCGGCGGAGGCAACATGGAGCCCACCACGAGTCGGTGATCGCCCATGACTACCCTGTAGTCATCTTCAGAGATCTGTTCCGCCAGCAAGCCGAACTGTTCATAATTCTGGGTCGCACGCGCCTGCTTCAGCGCATCGTCGGCTTTTTTGCGTCCTTGCTTCATCTGCTCGGCATCGCCCTTGGGAGGGATGATGGAGATGGTCTGGATGGAAAACGATTCCGGTATGCGAAATTTTTCCTGATGTTGCTGGTAATAGGTTCTCGCGGCAGCTACGGATACGGCGGAGCGGTCAGTGACATCGCCTTGGAGCAGGGCTTCAATCAGCAATGAACGCCTGATCCTGGCGCGCAGAATTTTGCGCTGGCCCTTACATTCAGACATCAGGTATGTCTCATATTGGTCGGGTGTGTGGAACTGATGACTGAACTGCGCCTCGGCCTGTCTCAGCCGTGCCGGAGGCAGCGTCATCTTTCGACGCAGGGCTTCCTGATAGACCAGCTCTTCGAACTCGATCATTTTCAAAGCGCCGCGCCGGATGTCCGGCTCCATCGCCTGGGGAAAGGTGCCGTTGTGCTGCTTGGCATACGGGAAAATGGCATACATTTCGCGCAGCAGGTCACGGTCAGTAAGAACGGATCCATTCACGCTCACAACAGCCTTGCCGGTCGGCTGAAGGACAGGGGCTGTCTTTTGGAAAACGTTCTTGTCTTGCTGCTGCGCCGCGGCCCCGCTTACTGCGGCCACGAGCAGGACCCAGAAAATCAATCGGCTCTTCATGGATGACCTCGTCTCCACCTTGAAATCAAAAAACGGGGAGGCCAGGCCCCCCCTGGAGTTTCTCTAGTACGTCGACAAATTGACCCCGTGCATTTCGTTGGACTCCCCGCCATGGCAGCTGCGGCAGAACTGCGCCGCGGAGTTGCCGGAGTTCGGGTTGTACCAGCCACGGACGAAGAACATCGTCGGCTTGTTGCCGGCAACCGTTCCGTCAGTGCTGAACGCGGTCATGCTGTGCTGATCATGGCAGGTGGTGCAGGTGACCCATCCGCCCTGGCTGCCGCCAGTGCTGACCAGGTGTGCTACGGGGCCGGTTGCCGTCACGTCGAAATAATCTTTCAGGAATTGTGACGAGCCGGTGCCGCTGTAGGAATACCCGCCGGTCGCCGTGACCGAGCAATCCCAGTCATACGTGCCGCCGCAGGTTAGCAGAGCATTTGGGCCTACCGGGTGATCGTTCAGGTAATTGCCCGGAGCCGTTCCATCGCTTCCCATGAAGGTCGGTGCATGTCCGCCCGAGACCGAGGAATTGGGGAGTGGCTCAACTGTTGTGCCTTGCATCATGGCTGGTTTGGCTACGTTGCCGTCATGGCAGCTCAAGCACGCGATGACTGCGAACGGCCCGCCAAACTGATCAAACGGCCCGGGCTTGCTGCCGCCGGAGGCTGCGGGTCCGTAATTCGGCAGCGTAATCGTCCAGT
>DASTPO010000548.1:0-11147 GCA_035762225.1 Candidatus Angelobacter sp. | reverse complement strand
AGAGTGTCTGATGTGCTGCGGCTCGGGATGGCGTGTGTTCGTGGGGGGATCTCCGCTCGGGATGGCGTATGTTCGTGGAGGGATTTCTGGGCAGCCTGAAAGCAGGCTGAAGGCCTGCTCCACCATCTCGATGGATGCTGCAATCGCACATTCGCGGATGAACATGTCCCGGTCGTTCTTCGACTCCCCCTGGCGGCAGGCCACGCAGAACGGGCCACGATGCATCTAAGGTCTTAGCCCTAGTGGAATAAGGTCTTCCACTGCTGGCGATAAAAATAGTAACTATTTAGTTCACATTGGTTTGCGAGCGGGGTAAAATACCTTAGACATAGGGTTTTTTCCGGGAGAAGCGAGGTAGTACAATACCCGTAAACGGCCACTCGTCAAGCTCTTATACCCCTAGGAAGTGCCAGTGACAGCCGTACCGCCGTTTAAGGAATCTTCGCGAGAACTGGTCGCGGAAGTTGCGCGAGCCTTAGAACCGTATTTCCCTGACATCACCAACAGGTGGCGGGACCAGCTGACAAAAGAATTTGGTTTTGACGGCAGGACCCTGGCCGCGGTTGAGCGACTCACGCTGGCCGCAGGCTGCTCATATTTCTGCCACAACGATTATCCAGGGTTCCAGGAAAACCTTCAGTATTTCGGCACACGTCTTTCCAAGCTGCAAGTGGATACACGTGCGGTGGCGCGCGCGCTGGAACTTTATCAATCGTGCTGTGAGCCTTATATTGCCGGCCTGTTTCCGGAGCGCCAAGCCGAGGCCAAAGCGGCTTTGGAGATGCTCTCATCGGTTTCATTCGTCATCATCTCGGGCGCGTATTTTGACGCCAAGACACTGGAATCGTCCGCACTGCTTTCCCTGCTGGACGCGGAACTGGCTTCTGGCGACCTGAGCGCGCTGCTGAAGAAAGTACTGGACATTACGACGCAGACTTTTCAGGCGTCATTGGGCATCATCCTTCTGCGGGACGAGGAGAGCGGCACGCTGAAAGTTTCATCTTCAGTGGGGCACGGCGTGATCCTGCCGGACGATTTCAAAGTGGACATTGGCAGCGGCTTTTCCGGAAAGATTGCCACCACGGGCGAGCCCGGAATGATTTTGGACATCAACGCGGAAGACGGATCGCTGCGGCCGATGGTGCGGGTGCAGGCCAAATCACTCTGGGGCGTGCCGCTGAAAGCCGAAGGGCAGACGATTGGCGTGATGGTGATTGGATTTCCCAAGCCTTATGAGTGGCTGCCGACAGAACGCGAGTTGATGCGGGCGATTGGCGACCGCACGGCGCTGGCGATTGAACGCGCACGCATGAATGACGCCCTGCGCGAGCGCGAGCAGCGCATCGCTGAACTCTCCGGCCACCTGTTGCGGGTTCAGGAAGAAGAACGCAAGCGGATCAGCCGGGAACTGCACGATGAGACCGGCCAGGCGCTGATGGTGATCCGGTTGTACCTGGGCATGATGGAATCGGGGATTACCGCGCGCAATGTGCGCGGGAAGATCCGCGAGACGGTGGAAGTGGTGGACCGGACGATCGAAGGAATTCGGCGGATCATCGGAAAGCTCTCACCGCTGGTGTTGCAGGAACTGGGATTGGTCTCGGCGATCCGGAAAGAAGCCAAGGATTTTGCGCGGAATACGGGCGTGAAGGCGCGGGTGGTGATCACCGAAGATGTTGGGCGTCTTGCGCCGGGCACCGAGCAGGCGATTTATCGAGTGGTGCAGGAAGCGCTGCACAACGTGGCCAAGCACGCGCATGCCAAGAATGTGAGCGTGCAGGTGACGCGCAAGGAGCAGCAAGTGCAGGTGATGGTGGAAGATGACGGTGTCGGAATCCAGTCCAGGACGAATTCGCGAGACCGTTCGTTTGGGCTGGCCGGAATCAAGGAACGGATAGCAATGCTGGGCGGGGCGTCACGCGTGATCTCCGCCAAAGGAAAAGGCACGCGTATTGAAATTAATGTGCCTGCGGGCGAACCGGCGCAAGTGGTGGAAAACACCCTGGCGCAGGCAGCAAATGCCGCACACAGGCCGAACTAAAAGGAAGAGGACTCCCCCATGCCGAAGATCAAATGTTTGCTCGTAGATGACCACACACTGTTTCGCCAGGGCGTACGACGGCTGCTGGAAACCGAGAATGATTTTGAGGTCGTAGGCGAGGCTGCGGATGGCGGTGAAGCCGTCGAAAAAGCCCGCGAGCTGCGGCCGGATATCGTGCTGATGGATATTGGGATGCCCGGGCTGTCGTCGTTTGAATCGGCGCGGCAGATCAAAAAGAACCGCATGGAGACCAAGATTCTCTTCCTGACCATGTATGAAGACGAAGATTATCTGGTCCAATGCCTGGAGGTCGGCGCTTCAGGATATGTACTGAAAGATACACCAGCGCCGCAGTTGCTCACGGCAGTGAAAGATGTCTACAAAGGCGGCAAATATCTGAGCTCGCAAGTGCTGGGCAAACTGGTGGAGGATTTCCGGTCGCGGGTACGCGATACGAGGATGCGGCCACGCATCTCCACGCTGACGCCGCGCGAAAGGGAGATCCTTAAGCTGCTGGCAGAAGGTAACTCCGTAAAGGAAATCGCGGTGATCCTCGGCCTGAGCGTAAAAACCGTGGAAGCCCACAAGTTCAATCTAATGCGCAAGCTTGATATTCACAACAAGGCGCAACTAGTGACGTATGCGATCCAGAAAAAGATCATCAAGATCCCGGTCAACGGGTAAGCAGTACCCTCCCCGCAACGGAGACGGCGCCTGCAAAGGCGCCGTTTTTTTTGCTCACACGTATGGCCTGATGATCGCTTCAATCACACGTTACCTGCAGCTGCTCCTGACGCCTTGGCGTCCGGCTCGCCAGGCAGACGAGTCAATATGCCTTTCTGTCCTCGTTCCTGTGCGAACCACGCTGTTTCCAGCACAAAAACGATCTCCCTGACTCGCTGATAATGGATGAATTTCTTGATTCTCACGCGCAACAGCTTCGCGGGAACGGCGGAGAAGAGCGCCAGGGCTACCATCTGCATCGACCACGGCAAAAGCCCCCGAAAACTCCTCGTCTCGATCACAATCACGCAAATCGGCAACAATGCTGCGACCAGGGTCCACCAATAGAGTTTTTGCAGGGCCTTACACGCATACCACACAGATGACATCATGCGAATATGAGCCTCGTTCCTTACAATCTCGCTGCATTTCTCCGGGACGCAATACTGCAAGCGGACCTTCAGCACGTTAATGAACATCTTTGACCGAATATCCTTCAGCCGTCTCTTGTCCTCTTCACTGTCGCCTCCTTCCCAGTTCCATGTAACGTATTCCGCCAGGTGCCCCAGGCCGCGCCGTTCCAGATACTGTTTCAAATGTGAGTAGGGATACTGTCCACCCTCGCTCGTTGCCCACCGTTTCGCCTGGTCTAAGGTAAAAAGTTTCTCGCCTGGAGCGCGCTTCTTTAATGCCTCTTTTTGCTGGTCCCATTCATCGGCTGGCGGCTGGATCACCAGCCTTCCTACTTCATTGATGTCCGTGATGTTCGCCAGCACGTGCGCCGCGCTCTCCTGGTCTGGTATTTTTGGGTCTTGCCGAAAGAAAACCGATCCCAGGACATACGCAAAGACCAATACCGCGGAAACCAGCTCAATGCGAAACGAAGTTATGAGTTGCAGGGGTGGCAGCACGGCCAATGGCGAGCCGCTTTGCAAAATGACCGAGTCGCGGAACAGCCACAGAAGCCATGTTAAAAGTGGCGCAGAAAGACTGATGAAGAAAAACCCGGGAACCAGGCTGCCCAGGAAATCGACAAAAAATTCGCGAACCGTCGCTCCGAGCGTATTTAAAGACGGTGTTTCCCTGCTCGAGTCGTGCTTGGCTTGCGGTGCAGCGGATGAATTCGCTTCGCTTTCAGACATTCGTTCAAGTCCGCCTCGTTTCTACACCCACTTCGCCTAAGCGTCAATCACCTTTTGCCGCACGTGAGCTCATAGCCTGCAAATTCCCATTCAGGGCGGCTTCCCACGGCTCTATTTATTCGGCGGTTGCGATTTTTCCTCGGGCGGGACCTCTCGCACCCCAGGCAGGATCGTCACCGAGCTGCTGAACTTCTTGTAGTTGGAAAACACGTCTTCCTGCTCGATAGCTTCATTCTTCAGCAGCGCGATCCGCGCTCCTCCATTGATATAAAACCGCCGCACCAGCCAGACCTCATTATTCAAATGCAGTTGCTGAAAGTTGAAATGCGATCCCGGATGAATGCGAAACAGGAACAGCCCGAATGAGATCGTATCAATGGCTTCTGCTTCCACTCGCACCCAGTTATATTCGTTCTGGTCAATCCACAGCTTGCCTTTCACTTTCTTCAAAATATCGGCGTGCGGCATCGTCGGTTTGAAGTCCTTGCGCGGAGTAGCCTCGATTACCCACGTCTTCACTCCTTCCAGCTCTTCCTCGCCCATCATCTTGAAGTCGTATGCGTTGATAATGTCCGGAATGAAATCCCGATTCTCTTCGCGTTTTTTCTTTTCCTTGTCCTGTCGCCGCTGCCGCTCTTCCGGGGTCTCATTGCGATACTTGGCCAGAAATTTTTCCAGCTTCTCGTCTTCCTTTTTCTGTTCTTTCTCGCTGAGTGGCTTGTCGTCTTTCATGATCAGCCGTGAATACTCTTCGCCATAGTAAAAGCTAAGGTCGTAGGTCTTGACCTCGGTGGACTTCACATTGCCATGCTTGTCCAGTTCCTTGGTCACCTCGCGCTGTTGGCAGGTATAGTTGCGCGCCAGTTCTATCGTCTTGTGATCAGCGGCAATCGCGCGACGGACAATCTCATTCGCATCCGTGGGCAACCGGGCCTTGCCGTCCTCCTTGTGAGCAGCTTCTGGTGACGGCGCCGACTGCTGGTCGGACGGTGCGCTGGTTCCCGTCGTCTGGGCTTGAGGAGTGGCCGCGGGCTGAATCGAGCCCGGTTCCTGGGACTGTCCACAGGCGTTTGCGGCGGCGAAGGCAAGCGTTGCGAGGGTAAGGCTTAGGAAGCGGTTGGCCATTGATCATTCTGTATTTACCTCCATAGTTTAGGCGCAAATCCGCGCGCCCAACAAGCATGGAACAGCTTCAGAAATGCCTCGTCGACTGCTATACTCAAGGCAATCGATTCATCAGACCGCAAGCCGCTTTCCCAGGAGCCATGGATGTCCACATTTCCCTTCCGTATTCTTTTTGTCGATGACGAACCCTCCGTGCGTACCACTTCCGCTGCTGTCCTGGAAGCTTCCGGTTATGAAGTTTTGACCGCCGCTGACGGCCTGGAGGGCCTGCACGCACTTGATGAGGCCCAACCCGATCTCATCATCTCGGATCTGCGGATGCCCAGAATGTCTGGATTTGAGTTTCTTGCCGTCGTGCGCAACCGCTTCCCCCAGATTCCCACCATCGCGGTGAGTGGTGAGTACGTTACCGACAATATTCCGGAAGGCTTGCTGGCTGATACCTTCTTTCAGAAAGGCGATTACTCGGTCGCTGATCTACTCAACAAGGTCAAGGAACTGGTGCGCAAGGCTCCGGAGCGGCCGGTTCAGGGCAAGCGCAACTTTTCTCCCATCTGGATTGCGCTGAATGGTTCCGGCGAAATCATCGTTACCTGTCCCAAGTGCCTGCGCTCCTTTGACGTCGATAAAAGCCAGGTGACTTCGGGCACGCACAAGGCATCGTGCCCCTCCTGCTCCAACACATTTACTTTCAATATCGATCAGTTCAGCATGCCGCAATTCTTCGGGGCTGGTGATGGTGCGGTCCCGCCGTCCAAAGCCAAAAGGTCGGTAGCCAAGCGGCGCTCCGCCCGCGGCTGAGTTATCCGTTGGCGACCCTTTGCGCTTTGTGGTTTTCTGTTTCCTGGGCCTGCACCAGAACTTCCCGGATTTTGTGGCGAAGTGAATCTGCCGTGAAAGGTTTTTGCAGGATGTTGCCCTGCAGGTTGCTGGCGCCTTTGGTATCCATTACGTCCGCGGTGTAGCCCGTCATGTAGAGGACTTTCAATCCTGGCTGTGCTTCCGTAAGGCTGGCTGCCAGTTCCAGCCCGTTCATCCCTCCAGCCATCAGCACGTCGGTCAGCAACAGGTCTATGCTTCCCCGATGCTTGAGTCCCACCTCCAGGGCTTCCTTCCCGTTGCTTGCTGCCAGCACGGTATAGCCGGCGCTCTCCAGCTGAAAGCGGACGATTTCGCTGAGCAGGGGCTCATCCTCCGCCAGCAAAATCGCTTCGCCTTGGCCTGACGGGCCAATGCCTCTGCCTTCCGGAACGGCAGTTTCCGGTTTGCCCTCAGCCTGTGGCAGGTAGATTGTGAAAGTAGCGCCGCGCCCGGGCTGGCTCTCCACCACAATATGGCCATTGCTCTGCTTGACGATTCCGTAGACCATCGCCAGGCCCAGTCCCGTGCCTTGTTCCTGGCCCTTCGTGGTAAAGAATGGCTCAAAGATGTGTTCCAGCGTATCCGCTTCCATACCGCAACCATTGTCGGTTACGGAAAGCGTTACGTAGGTCCCAGCCATCATCAATGAATTTCCCACCTCTTGCCGATCCATCTGCACATTGCCGATCGTTATCACGATCCTGCCGCCGTTTGGCATGGCGTCGCGCGCATTGACCACCAGGTTCATCACCACTTGTTGAATCTGTCCCGGGTCGGCCTTGACACAACTCGCGGTTTCGCTGGGGCGCATTACCAGCTCGATATCGTCGCCGATCAGGCTATCCAGCATCGAACTCAAATCGTGTACCGTGGTGTTGAGGTCCAGCAACCTCGGCAGGAGAATCTGTTTCCGGCTGAATGCCAGGAGCTGGCGCGTCAAACTGGCTGAACGCTGGGAGGCCTTCATGATCTGCTGCACCCGATGCCAGTCTGGAGTGCCGATCGGCAGCGTCTCCTGCAGGCTCTGGCAGTGTCCTAAAATCACGCCGAGCATGTTGTTGAAGTCATGGGCAACACCGCCGGCCAGCCGGCCCACAGCCTCCATCTGTTGCGATTGGCGGACCTGCTCTTCCAGCAGGCGCTTCTCGGTGATGTCTTCCACAATCGCCATCGCGAACCTGGGAGTCGTCTCGGTGCCTGGCGCCATGGAAACCGTATTCCGAACCCAGATCACCTTGCCATCTTTTCGGCGAAAGCGCTTCTCAAGCTGGAATTGTTGTAACTCGCCCTGCCACAATCGCCGGCCAAGGTCCAGGTTGGGCGTTCTATCCTCCGGGTAGGTCAAGTCGGAGTAGGTCATGCTGCTCAGTTCTTCAGCGGTGTACCCCACCAGCCGTTGATAGGCTTGATTCGTCAATATCAATGCGCCTTTTTGATCTGCCAGCGCTATGCCGACGGCTGAATTCTCGAATATCGCCCGCCAGCGTTCTTCACTTGCCCGCAGCGCAGCCTCCGCCTTCTTGCGCTCGGTAACGTCCATCACCATCCCGGTGCTTTGCACCGGCTTCCCATTCACCGACTTTGTTACTTGTCCTCGATCGTGAATGCAACGGACGGCGCCATCATCGCGCATGATCCGATATTCCATCTCCGTAATGCCGGTGCTCGCCAGCGCCTGGCTCTCTCTTGCCTTCAAAGCGGCCAGATCTTCAGGATGCACTCGCGCAAAAAAAGCCGCGGCGTTGCCGCCGAAAGCTTCTCTGCTCACGCCAAATATCCTCAGCGCTTCGTCGTCCCACTCCAGGCGATCATGCTCAATGTCGTATTCCCAACTGCCGGTCCCGGCAATCCGCGCCGCGCTGGTGAGAATCGCCTGCCGGCGTCGCTCCAGGCCTTCCGTCTGCTCCCGCTCGTCTTTCATCCATTGTCGCGAACCGGTGACGTACGCGATGAGCCAGGAGATGCCGGCCAGGGTCAATCCCAGAACGATCAGCCTTAATGTGTCATCAGCTCGCGTGACGCCAAATGCTGTGGGCAGCACAAAGACCCAACCCACTACCAGGGTTGAGATCAGGCTCGCCAGCAGCCCCGCCCTGAACCCGCCCAGCCATGCCGCCAGGCTCGTCGCCAGCAGGAACGCGAAAAGTGGAATGTGGGTACGGAAACCGGGCACTGCAAAGTCGATGCCGGTTGCTATCAGGCACAGGAGCAAGGCAACGCCATAATCTGCCGGAGAGTTGCCTCGTAGTTTTGCGGCGACCCGGGCTCGACCCTTGGCGATATCTTTCGGTTCCATTATCGACTCACTGATAGCCCGAAATCGGCACAGGTTTCCCAGAATGGTTCTCCAAAGCCTAGCACGGGTGCTAAGAACAGCTTTAGAGGAATTTTTCAGATTAGCGATTTCTTAAACTTCATGCGTTGCACAGACCTCAATTATCATTTTGTAAGTGCTTGACGTATCTACCGAAGTCAAATTCGTCAAAGGCGTTGGACCGCGCATCGCCGAATGGCTGGAGCAGAAGAACATCTCCACCGTGGAGGACCTGCTCTATTACCAGCCTTTTCGTTATGAAGACCGGCTGAACCCTCGCGGGATTGGCGAACTTCGCGCCGGTGAGATGGCCACCGTGATCGCGGAGGTCCGTAACTCGGCGGTCTTTCGCACCCGCAATGGCATGCCGATCTTTGAAATGGTGGCCGGGCAGGGCCGTTCCACATTGAAATGCATCTGGTTTCACGGAGAATACCTGCGTGACCGCTTCAAGCCCGGACAGCTCGTGGCCCTCTACGGGAAGGTCGAAGAGGGTTGGAAGGGCCGCGGCTTGCAGATCAACCAGCCCCAATTTGAAATGCTGGATGGCGCAGCGGACGGCGAGCTTGATCTGGAAGCCGTCAAAGATATTGAGTCGCTCGAAGTCGGCCGGATCGTCCCGATTTATGAGTCCGCGGCTAACACCAAGCTGACCTCGCGCTGGTTTCGCCGCGTCATCTATGGCGCCCTGCAGAATCTTGCCGCACAGATTCCTGACGGGGTGCCTCCCGCCATGTGCCGCCGCCTCGGTTTGCTCGACCGTCGCACCGCTTTCCTGCACACTCATTTTCCGCCTGAAGGAGAGGCGTTTGCGTCCCTGCAATCGTTCTCCACTCCGGCTCATCGGCGTTTGATTTTTGAAGAGCTGTTTTTCCTGGAAGTCGGGCTGGAGCTAAAGCGGCGCAAGCTGCGCTCGCGCCCGGGAATTTCCTTCGCGCTGACGGAAAGCGTGCGCCAGGCGGTCAAGAAAATCCTGCCCTTCCATCCCACGGCGGCGCAGAAGCGCGTGCTTGGGGAAATTGCCCAGGACATGCAGCATTCCGCTCCCATGCGTCGCCTGCTCCAGGGTGACGTCGGCTCGGGCAAGACGATTGTGGCGCTTCAGGCTGCGGTGATTGCCATTGAAAACGGCTACCAGGTGGCTTTTATGGCGCCCACCGAGATTTTGGCTACGCAGCACTACCTCTCCGCCCGGCGCACCCTGGAAGACGCCGGATATCGCGTGGTGCTGCTGACTGGATCGCTTGATGAAGAGCGAAAGCGCAACGCACGACGCCACATCGCCCACGGCGATGTTCATCTCGTGATCGGAACGCACGCGCTGATCCAGGAGAAAGTTGAATTCCACAATCTTGGCCTCGTCATTGTTGATGAACAGCATCGCTTTGGCGTCATGCAGCGCTTCAAGTTGATGAAGAAAGGCGAGACTGAGCCTGACACGCTGGTGATGACGGCAACGCCTATCCCGCGCACTCTTGCACTGACGCTTTACGGTGATCTCGATACCAGCGTGCTGGATGAGCTTCCACCGGGGCGCACGCCTATCACCACGCGCAAAATTTCCGACCAGCGCGCGCCCGAGGTCTGGGGTTTCGTGAAAAAGCAGGTCAAAGCCGGCCGCCAGGCGTATGTGGTTTATCCCGTGATTGAAGGTGTTCCGTCCGAGCAGCAGGAGCTGGAGTTCGCCGGTGAAGCCACCGGTTCGCGCTCGAAGACCGGGCTGAAAGCCGCCATGCACATGTATGACGAACTGCGGAAGAAAATTCTGCCGGAGCTGCGTGTCGGTTTGTTGCATGGGCGCTTGAGCCCGGAAGAAAAAGAAGAGGCCATGCGCCGCTTCAAGGCCGGCGAAATCGACGTGTTGGTGGCCACCACGGTCATTGAAGTCGGCGTGGACGTTCCCAACGCGACCGTGATGGTGGTGGAACATGCGGAGCGCTTTGGCCTCTCCCAGCTGCATCAGCTGCGCGGGCGAATCGGACGCGGCGCCGCCAAGTCCTATTGCGTGCTGATGACCAGCGGCAAGGTTTCAGACGAAGCGGAACGGCGGCTGAACGAGATGGTGCGCACCCAGGATGGCTTTGAGATTGCCGAACTCGACCTGGAACTCCGCGGCCCGGGTGAGTTCTTCGGCACCAAGCAGGCAGGCATGCCGGGACTGCGCATCGCCAACATCCTGCGCGATCGCAAACTTCTCGAACTCGCGAAAACTGAGGCCGCCCGGCTGGTCCAGGAAACAGATCCTGAAATCACAGTCGAAGACCGTCACCGTGTGATGCAGCACCTCCGCCAGCATTGGCAGCGCAGATACGGACTGGTTGAGGTGGGGTGAGCAACGAGGTGCGGGCAAAACCGCTCCCGCTGGCTGCCGGCATCACTATGAAATAATGTCTGTCGTGGCTACCGTCTCAAAATCCGATCTCTACCGCCTGCTTCCATCGGTCGATGAGATGCTGCACCAGCAGGAAGTTTCAGGGCTGGTCGCAGCCGAAGGCGCGTCGATAGTCACCGAGGCGACTCGTGCGGTGCTGGCAAGTCTCCGCCAGGAAATAAGCAGCGGCACCATCGCAACACAGGAGGCGCTGCAACTGGCTGTGACAGGGCTGCCCGCGGCCATCGCCAGGCAGCTTCAACACGCCACCGAATTTTCCCTTCGGCCCGTGATCAATGCCTCGGGGGTGATCCTGCATACCAATCTGGGGCGCGCACCGCTGGCTGAGTCCGCCATCAGGCGCATCGGCGAGGTCGTAGGACGTTATTCCAACCTGGAATTTGATGTTGCACCCGGAGAACGTGGCAAGCGCGATGTCCACGTGGAACGCCTTTTCTCCCGGCTTTTGAACCAGGATGGAGTCAGCGGCATTCGCACCGTGGTTGTGAATAATTGCGCCGCAGCCGTCATGCTCGCCCTCAACACCCTGGCAGAAGGCGGCGAGGTCAT
>DASTPO010000547.1:0-4552 GCA_035762225.1 Candidatus Angelobacter sp. | reverse complement strand
GCTTCTTCTTCGGTATCGGCAAAAACTTTGGTGGGACCCTGATATGGGCCGCGACCATCAATAAATCCGGCCATTACAACGCGGGGGCCGATTTCTGTGCCGGCGTCAAAACGGCTGCGCGTCTGCATGAGGAAATCAGTGTCATTGGCCAGGTCGCGGACTGAAGTTACGCCGCAGGACATATGCAACATGCCGTCGCCTGGCGCAACGTGCACGTGCATGTCCCATAGGCCGGGCATCAGCGTTTTGCCAGCGGCGTCAATTATCTCAGCGTTTTTCGGTAGCGGTATTTGCCCATCGGCTCCAACGGCGGAGATCTTGTTGCCGGTGATGACCACGGTGCGGTTGGGCAGTGTTTGGGCTGAGTCAGAGTCAAACAGGTTGGCGTGAGTGAAAACCAGCGGGCCCTGTGGTTTGTGTGCCAGAGTGCGCGCCAGATTGGCGGAGCGTTCGTTCTCAAGCGTGTCCTGGGCTTTAAGCAGGTCAGCGGCGGAGCCTTCCCAACCCTCCTGAATGACGGTGGCCCAGGTTGAAACTGATGCAAACAATTTGCCGTCAGCATTGAGCCACAATGCGAATGGGCTGAAACTCAATCCGGCGATGGCATATTGGGTGACTGTCCGCGACTGCCCATTCGCGTTGATCTTGAGTTCGCTGCGCTTCTCAATGGAAGCTTCGCCCGCGGGAAGCAATGGCAGTTTGTGTCCCGGAGCGGCAAGCAGGGCCTGCGCCAGCAGTGCAGTCTCTTCCGGCGCACCAGAGATGCTGGTATAAAACGCTTTTCCGCCGACCTTCTTCTGTCCTTCTTCAGACCGGTTCTTCCAGTTGGCGACGCCCTGTTTGACGGAGAAACGCTCATCGACAGGGTCTTTCAGGTAATCAACGCCAGTGATTTCAATTCCAAACGGAATGGCG
The DNA here is from genome assembly GCA_035762225.1 of Candidatus Angelobacter sp. Lineage (GTDB taxonomy): Bacteria > Acidobacteriota > Terriglobia > Terriglobales > Acidobacteriaceae > Angelobacter. The sequence continues at coordinate 3,637 of DASTPO010000547.1, read as the reverse complement.
TCGTTACCCGCGACAATCTTCTCATTGATATTGGGGCCGCGGCCGCGGTCATTGAATTCAAAATGGACTTGCAGGCTCCCGTCAGGATTGCGCGTGGAGCTTTCAAAGCCCGCTTTGTTGCCCGAGAGAATAAAGGTGTAGCGGGTGGTGTTGGCGTCTTTCGCGGCAGGAGCGGGGACCTGGCCCTGGGCGAGAGCGAACAACATTGGAAAGAGAAGACAGCACAGCTTTTTCATAAAAAATCCTGTTCCATAAGAGTTGAAACTGCCAGCTTGGGCGCCTACTGTTGGACACACGAACTCATTCTTCCGGTAGCTCAGCCACGGCTGCGCCGCTGCGATTTGATGGCCGGGGCTTCTTTGGCGCAGTGACATAGGCATAAGGATCAACGGGCGGCTCCGGCTCTTTGCGCGCACGACCACGAGGACGGAACAAGCCCGTAAGTCGATGGAAAAGTTTACGAAGCCGGGAATCTTCTGACTGTGCCATGCCATCAGCTCCTGTCCAGGGGAAAACGGTACCATGATCGGCGGAAAAAGGGGAACTAGGTATCTAATTAAGAGCGAATTGAGTTAAAAATCAGCATTTCGTGAAATTGTGCCCATTTTTGCCGGCAGGCTTTTACTCTTACTATCGACAGAGGGAAAGGTGCGACAATAAGAGAAGTACGAGCTGGTGCTTTTTCGGCCTCCAGGACATCTAATAAAAGAGCCAATGACACAAAATCAAAATCTTTTCTTTCAAAAATTTGGCATTACTCCGAATGATCTTCAGCGCTACCTGGGCGAAGCACTTTCCGCCGGCGGCGAGTACGCCGATCTTTATTTCGAGTACCTTACCTCCACTTCGATCAGCGTGGATGAGGGCATCGTCAAATCGGCTTCGCAGGGAATCTCGGCGGGCTGCGGCGTGCGCGTGCTTTCCGGTGAACGCACCGGCTACGCTTACACGGACGATCTGGCCCCGGAAAAGATCCTGCGCGCCGCCCGTACTGCCGCCCTGATCGCGCGCGGTCCAGCCAAGAGCCCGATTCAGGGTTTCAAGGAAAGCTCTGAACATCAGCTTTATCCCGTCGCTTCTCCCTCGGCAGACGCCGACATCGCCGCCAAGCTGGACCTGGTAATGCGCGCTGATCGCGCGGCTCGCGCCTACGATCCACGCATCGTCCAGGTGCGCGCCGGCTACTTTGATGAGACGCGGCAGATCCTGGTGATCGGCTCGGATGGGACATTCGCTACGGACGTCCAGCCGCTGGCCCGGTTCAGCATGAGCTGCATCGCCAAGGCGGGTGAGAATTCTTCCCGAGGCGCGGCCGGTGGCGGCGGACGCGTTGGCATCGATCATTTTCTTACCGACAAAACGCCGGAATACTTTGCCCAAGATGCGGCCCGCCAGGCCATCATCCAGCTTGACGCGCGTGAAGCTCCGGCTGGCGAAATGGAAGTTGTACTCGGCCCCGGCTGGCCGGGAATCCTGCTGCATGAAGCAATCGGCCACGGACTGGAGGCCGACTTCAATCGCAAAGGCACCTCGGCATTCAGCGGCATGCTGGGCAAGCGCGTGGCGTCAGACAAATGCACCGTCGTGGATAACGGCACGCTGCCATCGCGCCGCGGCTCCATCAATGTTGACGATGAGGGCTCGCCTACGCGGAACACTGTCCTGATCGAGAATGGAATTCTCAAGGGCTACCTCAGTGACAAACTTTCTTCCCGCCTGATGCGGATGCCCGATACCGGCAACGGCCGGCGTGAAAGCTACCAGCACATTCCCATGCCGCGCATGACCAACACCTACATGCTGGCCGGGGACGATTCGCCGGAAGACATTATTCGCTCAGTCAAACGTGGAGTTTATGCGGTGAATTTCGGCGGCGGCCAGGTGGATATCACCAACGGCAAGTTCGTCTTCTCCGCCTCTGAGGCTTACATGATCGAAGACGGGATAGTCACCGCGCCGCTGAAGAATTGCACTCTGATCGGCAACGGTCCGGACGCGCTCACCAAAGTCTCCATGGTGGGGAATGATCTCCAACTCGATGAAGGCGTGGGTACCTGCGGCAAAGACGGCCAGTCAGTCCCCGTGGGTGTGGGCATTCCCACTCTCAAGCTTGACAGTATGACCGTCGGTGGCACCGCCCGATGAAGGACGTGGCAGAGTAGATGGCTACCGAAACGCAAACCGTGGTCCCTGTGGACGCTGAACTGCGCGATCTGGCAACCAGCGTTGTGGAGCGCGCCATGAAGTCGGGCGCAACCGCGGCTGAGGCTGTGGTGCGCGAAGGCAATGAGTTCTCTACCGTCGTCCGCATGGGCGAGGTGGAGACTCTTAAGGAGTCAGGCTCCCGCGCCATCGGCTTGCGCGTTTTTATCGGACAGCGCAGCGCCAGCACTTATTCCAGCGACTTCACTGATGACGGCATCCAGCGCCTGGTCAAAGGCGCGATGGAATTGGCCCGCGTGACTTCAGAAGATCCATATTCAGGCATTCCCGAGGCTGCTCAACTAGGCTCTCTTGCCGGCGATCTCAAGCTCTACTATGACGATGTTTACTCGCTCCCGCCGGAGGATCGCATCGGCTACGCCCGCCGGGCGGAGCGCGCAGCCCTGGATGCCGATCCGCGGATGAAGAATTCTGATGGCGGCTCCTTCGATGCCGGCACAGGCTATAAGGTGCTGGCGAATTCGCATGGCTTTGTCGGTGACTTCCGCCGCTCGCATTGCTCGGTGTATGCGGCGCCTATCGCGCAGGACGACGACGGCGCCATGCAGCGCGATTACTGGTTTTCTCTGGCCCGCAATCTTGCTGGGCTGGATTCACCTGAAGCCGTTGGCCGCGAGGCCGCGCGCCGCACGCTCCGCCGGCTGGGCGCGCGCAAAATAGCGTCCACCCAGGTGCCTATCGTGCTCGACCCGCAGGTGGCCGGCTCGATTCTGGACAACATCTTTGACGCCGCGAACGGTGATTCTGTTTATCGCCAGTCGTCATTTCTGGCGGGCAAGCTGGGAGAGAAAATCGCCGCTTCCAATATCACCGTGGTGGATGACGGCACCATTCCCGGCGGCTTCGGCACGGAGCCTTTTGACGGAGAAGGCATTCCCACGCGGCGCACCGTGGTCATTGAAAACGGCGTCCTGAAGTCTTATCTGCTGAATACCTACACGGCGAAGAAGCTTGGATTGCAATCTACCGGCAACGCCTCCCGCGGCCTGGCGGGCAGCCCGGGGATCGGCTCCGGCAATTTCTTTCTGCAGAAGGGTGACCGCACGCCGCAACAGATTATCGGCAACATCAAGAGCGGGCTCTACGTAGTACAGTTCCTGGGCTTCGGCGTGAACATGGTTACGGGAGACTTCTCTCGGGGAGCCAGCGGCCTCTGGATAGAAAACGGCGAGCTTGCCTATCCGGTGGAGGAAATCACGGTTGCCGGCAATCTCAAAGACATGCTGAACAACATTTCTGAGATCGGCAATGATCTGGAGTTCCGCAGCTCAACTGCCTCTCCCACGCTGCGTATCGACGGCATGATGATCGCCGGCGCCTGAAGACCTTTTCTTCCCCGTGCTGGGTCCGGCCATCGACCGGCTGCTTTCCATGTGCGTCAACTCTCTACGCGCTGGGGTTCCGGTAGTAGAAT
>DASTPO010000546.1:0-7438 GCA_035762225.1 Candidatus Angelobacter sp. | reverse complement strand
GTTACTACGACGCTTACTACCTGAAAGCTCAGCGCGTTCGTACTTTGCTGACGCGCGATTTCGAAGCGGCTTTTCAGAAAGTCGATGCCATCGTCACGCCCACCGCGCCAACCCCGGCCTTCAAGATCGGCGAAAAATCCGACGATCCTCTCTCGATGTACCTTGCCGATATCTACACAGTTACCGCCGACCTGGCGGGAGTTCCGGGAATCAGTGTTCCTTGCGGCAATACCCAATCGGGCTTGCCCATTGGGCTTCAAGTTCTGGGCCGGCACTTTGATGAGAGCACGATACTGCGGTTGGCCGCTGCTGTCGAACGAGCTTAACCACCAAGGACACGAAGGAACGCGAAGAACGGCTCAAGAACCTCTACTACTCTGCGCTAGAGGCGCGAAATTACCAGCCAACCGGCTCCCACAGCAGTCAATTTCTTTGCCCTTTGTGTGCCTTCGTGTCCTTTGTGGTTAGGCGTTTAATTCCCTAACCGCTTCTCCTGATTTCGGTCTAAGTTAAGCGAATGGAAGTTACAGATGCAGCCGTAGTAGCGCAGGTTCTGGCCGGCGACAAGAACGCGTTTCGCGTCCTGGTCGATCGCCATTCGCGCAGCATCTTTCGCGTGGTCTACCGCATGACCGGTAATCAGCAGGATTCAGAAGAGCTGGTCCAGGAGACGTTCCTTCGAGCGTACAAAAACCTGGATCGTTTTGAACTCAGGGCCAACTTCAGCACATGGCTCTACCGGATCGCGGTGAACCGCACGCTTGACTTCCTGAATGCGAGAAAAACGCATATGCAGACCAAGCAGACTTTGCAGATCGCAGACCAGCCTGACCCGGAGGCAACCAACCAGGTGCAGATTGCCGCGGAAGACCCCGGCCCCGATCGTCTTCTGCTGAGCGCGGAGATGAAACGCAAGATCGCCGGGGCCATGGGATTGCTGACCCCGGCCGAGCGGGTCGCCTTCACCATGCGCCACATGGAAGGCCGGTCCATTGAAGAGATCAGCCAGACTTTGAACCTGAAAGTCAGCGCGGCCAAGAACAGCGTCTTTCGGGCCGTGCAAAAGTTGCGGCAACAGCTTGAACCCTATGCCGGCCCTGGGTCCCGCCTTGCTTCGCGTGGCGGGGTAGGAGCGCAGTCATGAACCATCTAACCGAGGAACAAATCGTGTTGCATTACTACGGCGACGCGGAAAACAGTTCGGATGTGGAGCGCCACCTGGCCGCCTGCCCCGAATGCCACGCCGAGTTTGCCCGTGTTAAGGCCATGCTGGAACAGATAGAGCCGCTCGAAGTCCCCGAGCCTTCCGCGGGATTTGAAGAAAAGACCTGGCTCAACCTGCGCGACCGCCTGCCGGAGAAGCGCGGATTGTTTTCCCGGCTCTTCGGGGCGCGGCAGAAATGGGCCCTCGGCGGATTGATGGCGCTATTGCTGCTGGCGGCATTTCTCGCCGGACGGTTCTCGCCCCGCCATGAAACGCCAATCACGGCCAGGTCGGCGCCGGGTAACCCGCAACGCGTGGTTCTGGTCGCAGTCGGTGATCACCTGGAACGCTCGCAGATGCTGCTGGTGGAGATCATGAATGCGGACAGCAAGGGCCCCATCGATCTTTCAGCCGAACAGGCTGAAGCGCGCGATCTCCTGGACAGCAACCATCTCTACCGTCTGTCCGCGAAGCAGGCGGGCGATCCGCAGGTGGCGAGCCTGCTGGAGCAGTTGGGCAGCGTGTTGACCGAAATCGCCAATGGGCCGTCCGAGGTTTCACCCGGCGACCTGCAGCAGGTCCGCCACACCATCCAGTCTGAAAGCCTGTTGTTCAAGGTACGCGTGGTTGGGTCCGAAGTGAATTCAAGAGCGCGGAAGCCGGAGCAGACGCCCGGCGCCGCTTTAAACCAGAGGTTATAACGCTATGAAAAACGCAAGAATACTAATTCCGATTATTATCACCTGCACTTTTCTTTCCTCTTCCGCAGCACGCATTGTCGCCCAGGAGGTGCCTTCGGCGTCGTTGATTGATCCGCAAGCCGCGGAGAAGGTCAACGCGCACGAAGACGAACTCTATTCCGCGGCTAAAAGCGCGCTGGATAACGACGAATATGACAACGCGATCAGGCAGTTCGATGAAGTCATCAAGATCCGCGGCCGCCGGGCTGAAGGCGCGCTTTACTGGAAGGCGAACGCGCTGAACCAGGCCGGGAACAAGGCGCAGGCGCTGGCCACGCTCGGCGACCTGCGCCGCAGCTATCCCAAAAGCAACTGGCTGCGCGACGCGGCGGCACGGGAGCAGGAGTGGCGCGGCGGGGGCAATCCTGACAACATCTCCGATGATGAACTCAAGCTGCTGGCGCTGCGAAGCCTGATGAATTCCGATCCCGATAAGGCCCTTCCCTCGCTGGAAAAAATGCTGCAAGGCAATAATTCTGCTCAGGTGAAAGAAAGGGCGATGTTCGTTCTGGCGCAAAGCAACTCAGACAAGGCGCAGCAGATTCTGTTGGCGGCAGCCAGAAACAACGCCCAACCTGACTTGCAGAAGCGCGCCATCCGTTACCTGGGCATGAACGGAAACGGCCGCAATCTCAGCGCCCTGAAGGAAATCTACAACTCGGCGACCGACGCGGGCGTAAAGAAAACGGTCTTTCAGGGATGGCTGATGGCCGGCGACAAGGAAGATGTGCTGGCGGTGGCCCGCACGGAGAAGAATCCCGATCTTCGCAAAGAAGCCATCCGCTACCTGGGCATGCTGGGCGGACGTTCTGAGCTGCGGCAACTCTATAAGGAAGCCACCGACGCTGACGCGAAAGAAAATCTGCTCCAGGCCATGGGTATGGCCGGCGACGCGCAGGGCTTGAATGAAGCCGCCGCCGCGGAGAAGGATCCCAATGTTCGCGCGCACGCCATTCGCGATATCGGCCGCTTCGGCGGAGAAGATGCTGCCGCCACCCTGGTTAAGATTTACAACGCAAACTCGGATTTTGAGACCAGAAAAGCGGTGGTGAATGCGCTCTTCCTTCATGGCGCCGGCAAGGAGATGGTCGCGCTGGCGCGCAAGGAGACTGACCCGCAGATGAAGCGCGAAATCATTCAGAAGATGTCAATGATGAGTTCACCGGAAATCACCGAATACATGATTGAAATTCTGAACAAGTAGGAGGCTGCCGTGCAGACCTGGCGGAAGATCGCAATCGTATGTTTCCTGCTTTGCAGCGTGGCCATCGTGAACGCGCAAAAGCCCAAAGTATCAAATGCCAAAGTGCAGGAGCTCTTCGTCAGCGCGGGCAGCCTGAAGTCCACAATTGACGGCCTGGTGCAGAAGCAGGCCGGCCCGCTCTGGATCGGCTACAGGATTCCTGCTACGGCCAAGGAACGCACCATGTGCTGCTTTGATTCGGTCGACGGCATGCAGCGCCAGAACGCACATTGCTGCATGGGATGCCGGATGGAATCAGAACAGGGCGGCTCTTTCAACGGCACGGTTTCAGATTGCTCGCCGCCGGAGCCGCTCGCATACGCCTTCGTTTTCATGCGCGCCGAAGACAGGCAGATCAGGAAGGTCCGGGTCTATAGCGCTGACTGCGCCCTGGATTTCGCCGCTCTGCCTCTCTACTGGCTGGAACAGGTCAAGCCGGAGGAAAGCGTTGCATTTCTTCTCCCGCTGGCGCTGGCTGCCGACGAAGAAGGAGGCTGGAGGAAGAAAGATCCTTCGCGCCAGGCGGTGATGGCGATCGCGCTGCACGACACGCCCGCCGCCGACTCGGCGCTGGAGAAGATGCTCCAACCGGGCCAGCGCGCGTCATTGCGCGGTGAAGTGGCATTCTGGCTGGGCGTGGAGCGGGGCAAGCCCGGGCTTGCGCTTCTGCGCAAGTATGTCAAAGATGACCCCGATGAGCGGGTGCGGGAGAAGGGCACATTCGCTTTTTCCCAAAGCAAGGAACCCGAAGCGCTCAAGGAGTTGATCGATATGGCGCGGCACGATTCAAGCTCGCGCGTCCGCGGCCAGGCCATTTTCTGGCTGGCCCAGATCGGGGGTAAAAAAGAGGCGGCCCAGATTTCTGACGCCATTGAGAACGACCCGGAAACCGAAGTAAAGAAGAAGGCCGTTTTTGCCCTCAGCCAGATGCACGACGAAGACGCCGTGCCTCGCCTGATCAATGTGGCTAAAACCAACAAGAATGCCGCGGTACGTAAACAGGCCATCTTCTGGCTGGGACAGAGCAAGGACCCGCGGGCACTGGATTTTCTGGAGGAGATTCTGACCAAGTAGCCTATGCACGCACCGAACGCGCGGGAACACAAACGAACAGGCGGCATTTTAGAATGCCGCCTGTTCTTTTTTCTTCGTGTCTTTAGTCGTTCAGCCGTTTTACTGCGGGAGGAACGCGCGCGTCAGGTAATCGCTGAGACTCATGGTGATCATGATGAGCAGCCAGAAAAATCCGGCTGAGATCGTGATCTTGGTCAGCTTGCTGCTGTAAAAAACGTGCATGAAGAAGAGAATCACCAGCGTCGCTTTCACCACCGCAATGGTGAGAGCAACCACCGGATTCCAGATCCCCAGATTAACGAACGCAATCCCCCACGTCAGGCAGGTGCCGACCACGAGCGCGAGGAGAATAACGACGTAGAGTCCGGGAGTCGGGTGCGAATGTGATTGTTCAGACATGTTATGTTCTCAAAAGTCCTCAAGTTCCGTGCGCGTGCCGGCTGATCAGGTACAGCAGCGGGAACAGGAAAATCCACACAATATCGACAAAGTGCCAGTACAGCCCGCCTAACTCAACCGGTGTGTAGTACTGCGGCCCGAAATCGCCTCGCCTGGCCCGCAGCAGCAGCCATGTGAGCAGGCCCAGGCCAATAATCATGTGTAAGGCGTGCAGGCCGGTCATGGCGAAATAGAAAGAGAAAAAGATCTCCGTCTGGCTAGCGGTTTGTGTGGCAGCGCTTTCTGGTTCGCTGGGATTTTTCTCGCGTATCTCATCCGCGATGTTGCCCAGTTTGGGATTGGTGGCGCTGCACCCGCCCCAGGTGTTGAAGCCCTTGCCGATCACATGACCCGGGATATGGCACTCGTCCCATTTGTCGTAGTATTCCTTGGCTTTGACGCCGAGAAAGGCCGCGCCCAGGATCATGGTTCCAATCAGAAACCAGACTTGAGCTCTGCGCTTGCCCATCTGCGCCGCCCAAACCGACATCGCCATGGTGAAGCTGCTGCCGATCAGAACAAGAGTGTTGGCAAAGCCCCAGCTCACGCTGATGCTGGTACTGCCGGCGACAAATGCCGGATAATACTTCAGCCGGTAGATCAGGTAGGCCGTGAACAGGCCGCCGAACATCATGATTTCCGTCAGCAGGAACACCCACATGCCAAACGTGGAAGCGTCCTGCTGCTGCTCCATGCTGTCAAACTGGTGCGCCAGCGCCGGATGGTGTTCGGTGGTGGTTGTCTGGCTAGTGGACAACGGGTACCTCCTCCGGTTCTCCATACGCGTACGGTTCTTTGGTTACAACCGGAATCTCATGGAAGTTGTGCGTGGGCGGCGGCGAGGTGGTCTCCCACTCCAGGCCGGTCGCCTTCCAGGGATTGTCCCCGGCCACCGCTCCGTATTTCAGCGACCATGCAAAGTAAAGCGCCGGCAGAAGGAATCCGACCGCCAGGACTGACGCTCCGGCGCTGGAAAGCACGTTCAGCACCTGGAACTCCGGTGGATAGGCCCAGTAGCGCCGCGGCATGCCCATGTATCCCAGCAGGAACTGCGGGAAGAACGTCAGGTTGAAGCCGATGAATGTAATCAGGGCAGCCAGTTTGGCCGGGCCTTCCGGATAAATCCGGCCGGTCATCTTGGGCCACCAGAAATGCAGCCCTCCCAGATACGCTGTCACCATGCCTCCCACCATGACGTAGTGAAAATGCGCGATCACAAAATACGTGTCATGAATGTGGATGTCCAGGCCGAGCGCTGCCAGAAACAGTCCGGTAAGTCCGCCGATGGTGAACAGCCCGATAAAAGCCATGGCGTAGAGCATGGGCGTGCTCATCTCGATGGAACCCTTGTACATGGTGGCGGTCCAGTTAAATACCTTCACCGCGGAAGGGATAGCCACGGCATAACTCAGCAGCGAAAACACCAGCGCCGAGTAAACCGAGATGCCGGCGACAAACATGTGGTGCGCCCAGACTACAAAGCCGAAGACTGCAATCGCGATGCTGGAAAACGCCACGAATGAATAACCGAAAATTCGTTTGCGGGAGAAGCAGGGGACAATCTCGCTGATGACGCCCATGCCCGGCAGGATCATGATGTAGACCGCCGGATGCGAGTAAAACCAGAACATGTGCTGGAACAGCACCGGGTCGCCGCCCAGTTTGGGATCAAAAATTCCGATGTGGAAGCCGCGCTCCAGGGCCAGCAGGATCAGGGTAATGGCGATCACCGGAGTGCCCAGGATCATGATCAGGCTGGCCGCATAGTTGGACCACACAAAAAGCGGCAGCCTGCCCCAGGTCATTCCCGGAGCGCGCATGCGGTGCACCGTGACAATGAAATTCAATCCGGTAAAGATTGAAGAGAAGCCGGCAATGATCACGCCCACTGCCAGCATGATGACGTGGGTCTTCAGATAGCCGGAGCTGAGCGGAGCGTAGAAGGTCCATCCGCTGTCCACTCCGCCGCTCACCATGGCGAACATGGAGAACGAGCCGCCGGCGATATACAGATACCAGCTCAGCAGGTTGATCTTGGGAAATGCCAGGTCCTTGGTCCCGACCATGATGGGCATCAGGAAATTGCCCAGCACCGCCGGCACCGACGGGATCAGGAAGAAGAACACCATGTTCACGCCGTGCATGGTGAACAATTTGTTGTAGGTATCGGCCTCAAAGAGTTCGCCGTTCGGGGTCAGCAGGTGCAGGCGAATCAGCACAGCAAACATGCCGCCGAGCAGGAAGAAGAAAGAGATCGAAAACAGGTACAGGATCGCGATCCGCTTATGGTCCTTGGTCAGCAGCCACGACCTGATTCCGTAATTGTCGTTCAGGAAATGCCGCTCAGGCATTACCGGCTTAACGATCGCTGTTGCGGTACTCATGGTTTCTTCCCAGATGGATTCGCAGGCCGCGTTCCCTGCGGGGTTTGCTGCGCCGGTTGCTGCTGGTTCTGCTGCTGAATGTTCGGCACTTCACTGTCACGGATCTCCGTAGGCGAAGTGCGGTTGTTCAGCGGGTTGGCTTCCTGCGGCGCCAGGTGCTTGATGTATTCGGTGATCGCGATGATTTCGTCTTCACTCACCACGCCGCGGAACGTTGGCATGATGGACTGGAAGCCCGAAACCACTTTGGCGTTTGGCTCCAGAATTGATTCGCGAATGTAATTGTCGTCTGCCAGCACCACGCGGTTATCGACCAGGCGGACAGGGCGGCCATAAAGGCCTTGAAGGTTCGGGC
>DASTPO010000545.1:0-4111 GCA_035762225.1 Candidatus Angelobacter sp. | reverse complement strand
CAGCGTTTATCCGCGTTCATCAGCGGTAAGGTTTTTCAGGTTCGCTGCCAGCTACCTTGCAACCGACTTCGACTTCATCTTCTTCGCAGCGCATTGTACCGCCTGAACAATATTCTGATATCCGGTACAGCGGCACAGATTGCCTTCCAGCCCGTGGCGAATCTCTTCGTCGGTGGGATCGGGGTTGCGCTGCAGGATCTGCGCGGCCGCCATGATCATGCCGGGCGTGCAGTAGCCGCATTGCAGCCCGTGATGCTCCCAGAACCCGCTCTGGACAGGGTGCAGATCGCCGCCCTGCGCGAGCCCTTCAATGGTGGTTACCGTGGAGCCATCAGCCTGCGCCGCAAGCACCGTGCAGCTCTTCACCGCCTGGCCGTCAACCATAACGGTGCAGGCGCCGCACAGCGAGGTCTCGCAGCCCACGTGGGTGCCGGTGAGGTTCAGCACGTCGCGTATGTACTGCACCAGCAGCAGGCGCGGCTCAACTTCATTGTGATGGGTCACGCCGTTCACCGTGACGCTGATCGTCTTCTTCATGGCACCACCTCGTTGTGCAGCTTGGGAACTTTTTGACGCAGGACATATTAAATGGTTCGGCGGGGAGATGCTACCGGAAGCACTATCGGGTGATCGGAACCTTCACCGCGGAGGAAACACGTAGTTGGCAGAGATAGGAATTACCTGGAGCTCGGCAGAGCTGTCAACGGGGGAAGAGATGGAAGGGCCCGACCAAAGGCGGGAAAGTCAAGCCCGTGGTTGCGCGGCTTCCCGCTAGACGGTTTTTTTCTTCTTCGGCTTCTTTACTTCACGCTTGGGATGATTTTTGTTTGCCATGCAACGAAGATTACACAACTCATGGGGCAAAGGCCAGCGCAAAAAAAACACAGCAGGTTTCTTGTGCTAGAGAGCATGTTGCGCTGCTATCATCTTCCTGGCGGAGGAGCGCTCCAAGTTTGGCTTGACTCAATCCTCAAGGGGTTGATTGAAGCCTCTCTGGGGTTACCCCAGGGAATCGTGAATATCTCGGATTTCGTCGCGTGAGCCGCGCTGCGTAAGCTGCAGAAATGCTCACGCCAGGTTAGACCGGTTGGAGCGTTCCGCCGTTTATCGATCATGCCGGCCCCCACGCTCGTACGAACCCTTGCTCGATGCTTTCTCGCTGGCGACCCCAACGTCGACGAAATTGTTGCGCGTTCCAGTATGGCCCTGGGCAAGCAGTGGCGTTGGTTGCGGCCTCTCGCCAAGCGGTATGTAAAGCTCTTTGCCGGCCGGTTGCGGCCGCGTCACCGCGACGTCGTAAGATTCATCGCCTACGATCCGCGATTTCGGCGCATATGGGCAGAAAACAGTCCGGGGGTGTCTCTTGCGCGTTGGATCACTGAGCCGCAAAAGATGCAGCCGGTGCCTGCGGCAAGGGATTGGCCTGTCCCGGCAATTGCATCGGCCGGCGCTCTTGCGCAATGGCTTCAGGTTGAGCTTGGCGAACTGCAGTGGTTTGCCGATCTCAAGGGCCGGGTCTACAAGAATCGTTTGCCCAAGCTTCGTCATTATCACTACCGAGTCATGGCCAAGCTCTCCGGCAGCATTCGACTGATCGAAGCGCCCAAGCCGCGGCTGAAACAGCTGCAACGCCAGGTGCTGAGCGAGATCCTGCAGAAAATTCCCGCTCATCCTGCGGTTCATGGGTTCGTGAAAAAACGGTCGATCAAAACCTTCACCGCGCCACACGTTGGCCGAGATGTTGTCCTGCGCATGGACCTCCGGGATTTCTTCCCGTCGTTTGCACGTTCCCGGATTCAAGCCTTGTTCCGGGCCATGGGATACCCTGAAAGTGTCGCGGACCTGCTGGGCGGAGTCTGCACAACAGTTACACCGCGAGATATATGGGACCGCGCCGCCTTCGGGGAAGATCCGCTGCATCTGTGGGAATCGCGTTGGGAAACGATGGCGGTTTACTTCCAGCCGCACTTGCCCCAGGGCGCGCCTACATCGCCCGCACTGGCGAACCTCTGCGCTTACCGTCTTGATTGCCGTCTTGCCGGACTGGCTGCCTCGGCAGGAGCCGCCTACACGCGATATGCCGACGATCTTGCCTTTTCCGGCGGCCCGGAATTCGAAAGGCGGGTGGAACGCTTTTCAGTTCATGTGGCCGCGGTTGCCATGGAAGAAGGTTTTCAGGTACATCATCGCAAAACGCGTATCATGCGCCAGGGTGTAAGACAGCATCTTGCCGGGATCGTGGTCAATGAGCATGCCAACGTGCGCCGGTCAGATTTTGACCGCCTGAAAGCTACGCTCAACAATTGTGTGCGCCATGGTCCCGAATCCCAGAACAGCGAATCGCACCCTGAATTCCGGTTGCAACTGCAAGGCCGTGTGGGCTTTGTGGAGATGTTGAATCCCGCCCGGGGCAAAAAACTGCGCGCCATCTTCGAACGGATTGAATGGACCTAGAGGCACGTCGCCTTTTTTTCGCGAATTCACAATTGAGCTTGTGACGAGGCTTACAGCCGGTTTACGGCCTTTTCCGCCAGAAAGCGTGTGGCTTTGTCGTTGGCGGCATCGTTATTGGCTGCCGATCCGAATACCTGCACATACTTATTGCCCTTGCGCACGTTATAACCCACGGCGCGGCCGACAAAGCCGTCTTCGCCAATGCCGGAAACAGGTTTCGCGTCGCTGTTCGGGGGAAGCATGGCTTTTTTAGTGGCATCGAACATGTCGGCTTTGAGCGCGATCACCACGACCTCATCGATCTTTCCCGGGGCTGCCGGTTTCAGCACGCACTCGCGCATGCTGATTCGCTCGTTGTTGACCGGCTTCATGGTGGCGCCCGCCCCCAAAGCAGTCTCAACTTCGCCCTGAGTGATCAGCGAGCAGGGGTCAGGCAAGGTGCCGAGGCTGGCCGACGCCGGGGAGGAACCCTCACCGGAAGAAGATTTTGAACTGGAACAGCCGGCCAGTAGGAGGACCGCTGCGATGCCAAGAAGAACGCTGACTGATCGAGACGGAGTTTTGAATTTTATGTCTCCTGCGAAGAGAATTCCGAACATGGCCGTTGGCTCCTATGGGATGTGGATCATCCAGCGCGAATAGTATCGGATAGGGGAAGCAGAGCCGCAACCCTGTTGTGTGATGTAAACTTTCTGGCAGAGGATCCTCATGGCAGAACCGACATATGAAGAGATGAAAGCCCGCCTGGCGGAGCTGGAAAAGCAGGCCGCGCGCCGCACCGGATCATTAGAGTTCCGCGTAAGCGAAAAGGGCGGAGTCAGCGTCTATGGCCTGGGCAGGTTCCCGGTGACACTGTATTTTGAGCAGTGGACCCGTTTGCTGGACCAGGTCGACAATCTCCGCGCGTTTCTGGAAGAAAACAAAGCCAAGCTTAAGCTGAAAGAACCAAAGTAGCTGTGGAGCTGGCGTCGGGACCATGGCGCGGGAGCGAGCCGCGCCAGGCCCAAGTCGTCTCTGAAGGGGGAACATGGGGACCGCACCCAATACGCAACCGTCGGAGAGTTTCAAGGCCAGCCGCTGGACGCGGGGGAATTTCTGGTTTCCCACCCGCATTGAGGTCGGGCCGGAGCGCGTGCTGCGCATCAAGCCAAAACTTTTCGGCCGGACGGAAGAAAGCATTCCTATCTCGAAGGTGGCGTCGGTGCTGATCAGCACCCGAATCATCTGGTCTGACATCCGCATTGATTCCGCGGGCGGCGCCGATCCGATAGTGAGCCACGGCCATACCAAACGCGATGCCGAGCGGATTCGCGAATTGATCGAACACTACCAGCAGACGGCCCCGCGCGGGTAATCCGCAATGTTTCGAGTGCAACGTGATTGATCCTTCATTAGCCGACCTCAATCGCTGGCTCACGCGGCTGGTGGAGCGGCGTGGCAGCGACCTGCTGCTGGTTGCCGACGCACCGCCTTGCATCCGGGTGGATGGCCAGGTAGTTCCGCTGGACGGCAAGCCGCTGCACAGCGACGAGATTGAAAATGCCATCACTCCGGCGCTGATGCCGCATGCGTTGCGGCAATACCTGGAGACACGCATTGCCGACTCGTCCTATCGGAACAGCAATCTTGGCCGGTTCCGCATCAACCTGCATCAGGA
>DASTPO010000544.1:0-5563 GCA_035762225.1 Candidatus Angelobacter sp. | reverse complement strand
TGTTTGTAGGTGCAATCGGCCTGAGATTGTTGGGTGTATTCGTTTCCAGCACGTTTACTGCGGTTTCTTTTGCAGTAGCGGGACTCTTGGTGCTGCTTGCACTAGTCGATCTCTTTTCCGTTGTGAGAAAGACCCAGCAATACAATGTGGCCACAGCCGGCACGATTGCCGATGGAAGCGCCGGCAGAACTCTCTGAGATGGTTCTCAAGTCTTTCATTCAGTCGCTGCCCAAGGCGGAACTCCATCTGCATCTGGAAGGCAGCGTCGATCCGGCGACCGTGGCGGAGTTGAGCCGCCGCTATCACACGCCCCTGCCCACGGAGAACAACCGTTATGACGTTACCGGCAGCGGCGACGTGCTCACAGAAGAAGACGTTCGCCGTCTTTATTCATACAAGGACTTCAACGGTTTTTTGATGGCGTTCAAGGCGGTGACGGAAAGGCTGCGCTCGCCTGAAGATTACGAGCTGGCAACGTATCGGCTGATGCAGAAGCTGCGCCAGCAGAACGTGATGCATGCCGAGGTGTACGTGAGCATCGGCGTGATTCGCTGGCGCGGACAGCCGGTGGAGCCTCTGTTTGACGGCATGGAGCGCGGCCGGGAGCGCGGGTTGCGCGATTTCGGCGTTTCACTGCTATGGATCTTTGATGCTGTGCGCCACTTCGGTCCGGAAGCTGCCGCTGAGGTCTTCGACCTGGCGGCGCGGCTGCGCGACCGCAACGTTGTGGGCGTCGGCATCGGCGGCGACGAGGCACGCGGTCCGGCCGAGTGGTTCCGCGATCTCTACAAGAAGGCCGCCGGCAATGGGCTGCGCCTGACGGCGCACGCGGGTGAGGCCACGGGACCGGAATCAGTGTGGGGCGCGCTGAACATCGGCGCGGAGCGAATTGGGCACGGCCTGAGCGCTGCGCGCGATCCGGAGCTGTTGGAGATCATGGCGCAAAAGCAGATTCCGCTGGAAGTCTGTATCAGCAGCAACCTGCGGACCGGCGCCTGCGCGGAGCTGAGCGATCATCCGGTGCGGTCGTTTTTCGATAACGGCGTGATGGTCACTCTCAACACGGATGATCCGGCGATGTTCCAGACCTCGCTGAACCGAGAGTATGAGATTGCCCGCGATGCGTTCAGCTTTTCTGACGAGCAGCTGCGCGAGGTGGCGCGCAACTCCTTTGAAGCTTCGTTTCTGCCGGTCGAAAAAAAGCTCAAATTCCTATCGCAGATAGATTTTCTGGTATGACAAAACATATTGGCATCGTCGGTTGCAGCGCAGAGGGGGCAGCTCTCTGCTACCGCACCATCTGCCTGGAAGCCGAGCCGCTGATGGGCAGGCATGCGCATCCTGAAGTAACCATGCACACCATTTCCCTGGCCGAGTACATGAAGCCCTTGGAGCACGGGGAAGATTGGAAGGGTGTCGGCGAATTGATGTTGCGGTCGGCAGAGGCGCTGAAGCGCGCGGGCCCGGACTTTCTTATCTCTCCGGACAACACCATCCATCAGGC
This sequence comes from Candidatus Angelobacter sp., assembly GCA_035762225.1. GTDB lineage: Bacteria > Acidobacteriota > Terriglobia > Terriglobales > Acidobacteriaceae > Angelobacter. The sequence continues at coordinate 4,059 of DASTPO010000544.1, read as the reverse complement.
TTTGCCCTATGTATTGCCCAAATCGCCGTTGCCGTGGCTGCACATTGCGGAAGCGGTAGGCAAGGAAGCGCAGCTCCGGGGCTTCAAAAAACTTGGCCTGACCGGCACAAAATTTCTGGTCAGCGGCCCGGTTTATCCGGAGAAGCTGGAGCAATTAGGCATTGATTGCGTGCGGCCTACAATGGCCGAGCGGGAGCAGATCAATGCCATTATTTTTGACGAGCTGGTGCGCGGCATTATTTCGAAAGAGGCGCTTTCTTATCTCCAGCAGGTGATTGAGCGGCTCAAAGTTCAAGGTTGTGACGCCGTGGTGCTCGGCTGCACGGAGATCCCGTTGCTGATTGGAGACCGCGAGTCGCCACTGCCGACGCTTGATTCCACGCGCACCCTGGCGCGAGCCGCACTGCGGCATGCAATACAGGATTGAACTGAAACGAATCCAAGGAGTGCTTGTGAAAGCAGTAAAACGAGTTTGCGTTCTGATTGTGTTGTTTACGGTGGCCACTGGCTGGGCGCAACCCGCGCCGGCCAGCACCGAGCAGGGACGCTTCAACCTGCACAAGTTTGAGCAGCTTATCGGCAAAGAGACGTACACACTGACGCGCTCGCAAAACGAAGAAGTGCTGAAGGCGGATTTTAAGTTTGTCGATCGCGGGTCTTCCGTCCCGCTGACGGCCACCCTCACCATGGAGCCAGACCTGACGCCGACTGATTTCCAGATCAAAGGCAAGATTTCGCGGTTCTCTTCCGTGGATAACACGGTCCATGGCCGCACCTCGGACCAGGCAACGATTGCCCCGGGCGAGAAGTTTTTTGATATCGATGGCTATGCGCCAGTGTCGGTGCAGATGATGCTGGTCCGGTACTGGCATGCGCACGGGAGTCCCAAGTCGATCAAGACGCTGCCCCACGGCGAAGTCGAGATCCAGGACATGGGCACAGAGAAGTTCACCATCGGCGGGCGGCAGTTGGAACTGCACAAGCTTTCCATCCGCGGGCTGATCTGGGGCATGGAATCCATCTGGCTGGACGCGCAGGACCACCTGATCGCGCTGGTCAGCATTGATGCCGAGATGGACCATTTTGAGGCCGTGGCGGACGGCTATGAAGATGGCTTGCCGGCCTTTGTGACCGGAGCCGCGCGCGATGGCATGGCGAATCTGGCGAAAGTTGCGGCCAGCTTTACCGAGCCAATGCCCCCCGTGGTTGCCATTGTGCGCGGGCGATTGATTGACGGTACGGGAAAGCCGCCGATCGAAAACGCTATCGTCATCCTGAAAGACGGAAAGATCATGGCGGCGGGCCCTGCGGCCGACACTGTGGTGCCTGCTGGAGCGCAGATTGTGGATGCGTACGGCCAAAGCGTATTACCAGGACTCTGGGAGATGCATGCCCACTTTGAACAAGTGGAGTGGGGACCGATTTATCTTGCCACCGGGGTGACCACGGCGCGAGACGTAGGGAACGAGCGGGAATTCATTGTGGCTGTGCGGGACGCAATCGCAGGCGGGCGGGGCGTGGGGCCAAGGCTGGTGATGGCCGGCGTGGTGGATGGTTCGGGGCCGTTCACTTTGGGAGTCATCAATGTGGACACTCCGGAGCAGGCCCGCGACCAGGTGCAAAAATATAAGGCCGCCGGCTTTCAGCAGATCAAGATCTACAGTTCAGTGAAGCCCAACATTCTGAAAATTGTGTGTGCGGAAGCGCATCGCCTGGGCATGACTGTAACCGGGCACATTCCCTTCGGCATGAACGTGATCCAGGGCGTTGAGTCTGGAATGGACCAGATCAACCACGTGGAATATGTGGCCGCGGCAATGCAGGACCCCAAGTCCCACGCTCTGGACCCGGATTCTCCGCGCGTGAAGAATGTGCTCAAGGTGCTGCTGGAGCACCACACCGTGGTCGATCCCACGCTGGCGTTGATGGAGGTGGTAACCCATGCGACCAATACTCCGGTCTCAGCGTTTGAGCCGGGGATATTAAAGGTGGCGCCCGAACTGCGCGAAGGCCTGGAGACGATGGGCGTCCCGCCGGCGAGAGCAGTCGATTCGGCCGCGCAGTTTCGCTTGCTGCTGGAGACGGTCCGTATCCTGCATGAGGCGGGAGTGCCGATGGTGGCCGGCACAGATCAGGCAGTACCGGGATTCAGCCTGGACCGCGAGATCGAGCTGTATGTGAAGGCCGGTTTCAAGCCGATGGAGGCGATCCAGGCCGCGACGCTGGTTCCGGCACGGGCCATGGGAATGGAGAAGGAATCGGGGACAATTGAAGCGGGGAAGCGCGCCGACGTAATCATTGTGGACGGAAACCCGCTGGATAACATCAGCGACATCCGTAAAGTCAGCAGCGTTTTTGCGGGAGGAAAGATGTATCAGCCGGCAGCGCTGTGGACGTCAGTGGGATTCAAGCCGTAATCGCAGCCAACGGTTTCATTGGCCGTGAAGTGCGGAGCTCATGGCAGCGATCCGGAAGAAAGCAAACTTGACTTAGGGTGTTTGTAACGGGACGAGTCTAGTCACCCATGACGGACTCTTCCTGGGAAGTATCGATCTGTACGAGCTCGGGGGAAGAGGGCAACGGATTGTCGTGGACTTGCAGGGTCTGCGGCCGGCGCCAGAAGTCGACCAGCGACGTCTGGTGCACGCAGGAGATGGTGCAATTGGGGGCACAGGATTTCGGAGTAAGAAACTCACGCTTGATGTCGCCTACCGTGTACTCCGCCAGGGGAACACCAGGATAGCCGCGCTGCTGGGAGCAGTAATGCACCAGTCCGTTTTCACAGATATAAAGGTAGCGAGCGCCGGCGCGGCAACGCCAGTTGTTTGGCTGGCCCAGGGCAATGTTGTTCTGGAACTGGTTGAAGCGGGCATAACTGTGCTTGCCCAGCTTTTTCATTTCCCGGAAAACGGTCTGTGCCTGCTGGTCGAGCGGCCGCAGCTGCCCGCTGCCATCGTGAATGATGCCGACCGTTGAGGTGAACCCCAGCTCCACAGCGCGCTTGCCGATGGTCACGGCGTCCCACTGTTCCTTGACCCCGGCGCCGATGACTGAATTGATGTTTACGTGGAATTCAGCATGCTCGCGCAGCCATTGCAGCTTCTTGTCCAGGACCTTGAGTGACTTCATGGAGACATCGTCAGGCTTGACGTTGTCGATGGAGATCTGGAGATGATCCAGGCCGGCGGCATTGAGCTGCTGTATGCGCTGCGGCGTCAGCAGATAGCCGTTGGTGATCAGGCCGGCGATGATTCCGTGCGACCGGATGCGGCGGATGATGTCATCAAGCTGGGGGTGCAGCAAAGTCTCGCCGCCGCTGATGGTGATGAGCGTGGTGCCCAGGGCCGCCAGCTTGTCAATGCGGCGGTACATTTCATCCAAAGGCACCGGATCAGAGAAATCGTCGTACTCATTGCAGTAGGCGCAGGAAAGATTGCAGCGCCGCATGGGAATGATGTGCACCTGGATCGGATGATCGGTGGCAAGCAGACCTTTCGCGATCATCTTGATCTCGCGAAAAGTTCGGTGCACGGCCTTGAGCCGTCGCTTTATCCTTGTTCCTGAATCGGCCATGGATGAACTAGTAATTAGATCATACACAGGCGGATTTTGGGCACAACTAGCAGTAAACGGTTGAATTTAATAGGCAAACGGCTCCTTCTCCAATCCTTCAACCTTCGCCTAGAACATGGATTTGATGGCAGCACTCGCGATAGTCAAGATTGCGAAGATCACGAACATGGTTGTGATACCAGTGCTTGTCGTCGGCTTACGGTTGCTGGAGGCTGTGGCAAACCCGAGTCCAAGCAGAATCACCAGCCAGATTTTGAAAATGTCCAGACTTGACGCTATGGTGTACAGGAACTTGTTGCCCGTGGGATCCATGAAAAATGCTGGGTTGGTCGGCATGGGGTTAGCCGAAAAATCAATGGTGTTCGGGTCAGAACTTACCAGCACGCTGATCGTGAGCAAGACAGTCGAAATAATCAACGGCACAAATGAATAAAACACGACCGCCATGGCACGCTGGAAGGGAACTTCAGCTCCCAGCACGAAGTT
>DASTPO010000543.1:0-13079 GCA_035762225.1 Candidatus Angelobacter sp. | reverse complement strand
TTTCCGTTCGCGCGCGGTCGCGGAGAAGTTCCTGAATGACTCGCTCGACCTGTTCAAGATGCGGCGCTGTACTTTTGACCTGAATCCAGATCCGGCTTTTCCCGGCTGCGTTTATTCAGAGATGAAGATGTGCCTGGCGCCATGTTTTAAAGGCTGCACCGATGAAGCGTACGCGGCTGAGGTGGCGCGAGTACAGGCTTACTTTGATTCCGATGGTCAATCGCTGCTGGGAGAGCAGGAAGCAGAGCGGGAGCGGCTTTCACAGGCCCTGGATTTTGAAGGCGCAGCTGAGGAACATGCCCGGATCACCAAAATCAAAGGGATCCTCGCCGCCTGCGATGACCTCTGCGGGCGGCTGGACCAGCTGGACGCATTGATTGTGCAGCCTTCAAATGCGCCGCAGTCGGTTGCCTTGTTTCGCTTCCACAATGGCGAACTCCAAGGCCCAGTGCTGTTCGAGGTGGAAGCAGAGGACCATACCCGGTCCACCGAGGCGCGAATCAAGGCGGCGCTGGAACTGCTGACACCAGAGGGTCCGCAATCAGCCCAGCGATTCACCGAAGAATTGGCGATGTTAAAGCGCTGGTATTACCGCAGCCATAAAGTAGGAGAGATATTTTGCGCCAAGGGGAATGAAGGCTTGCCCTGGCGACGCATTGTGCGCGGGGTCGGCAGGGTGTATCGCGGAGAACGCGAAACTGAGCCCGCGGCCGCAGCGCCCGGCGAGGAAGGTCAAGCGACGGACCGCTGACGCTCAGGCCTTGGTTCATCCATGTGCGACCGCTTTTGCAGATGTCTTGCGATAAATCACGCTCACCCCTTCTCGCCATAGCTCATCAACACCCACCAGCGCCCACTCAATGGCGGGAGAAAAGTAGCGCAGCAGCGTGTCAACCGACGGATGCACGCGCAGCGCAGGCGCCACAAGAACTAGAAGAGGCGGCCGGGGCGAGAGCTCGATGCCGGCAAAATATCCATGCTGCTGGAACTCCCCGCGCGCGTGGTGCCACAAGACTCGAGCCCAGTAATCCAGGCCTTGCAGCGGCAGGTGGATGTCCTCGTCCGCCTTCAACTCCAGCACCGCCAGCCGGCCTTCGCGAGTGCATGTAAGCACGTCGATCATGGCGCGGTCCGACGCGGAGAAGGCAGGCACCTGGGAATAGACGTGCGTTGGATCCAGCCGCGCGTCCACAGCCGCAACGTTGCTGAACACCAGTGACTCCAGCCAGCGCTCCGGGTACATGCGCCAGAGCGGATCACGCCGATCGCCGCGATTGTTGCGGGCCTCGATCACGGTGACAACGAATTCGGCAAACGCGGAATCGTTTTCGTCCGTCAGGCGGGTTTCAAAACCCGGCGGGCCGAAGATGAGTTCTTCCTGCACCTGAAACGATCCAGGAGCACTGGCGGCGCGCACCCGGGCAAACTCCAGGCCATGCCAGCGGAAGGCAATTTCAGTAGCTGACAGCACGGCGACTTCAGCCGCCGGCGCCAGCGCCAGTACTCGGCTGACGGCCTGTTCGAAGCGCGATCGCACGCGTGACGGCTCCGGGCAGCGCACCAGTCGCGTGCTGATGTTCCCGTGATCGGAAGGATCGATGGATTGCACAGTTTCATCGCGCTCATCCAGTTCAAAGAGTTCAAACTTCGCGGCTTCATGGTTGAGATGGGCCAGCCGGATTTGCAAAGTTGATGACGCACCGGCGGGAACAAACAGCCGCAAGCCCTCAACCACGCTACGTCCGGCTTCGCGCTCGCGGCAGGCCTGCAGCCAGAGCAGCCCAAAGGTAAGCGACGCGTCAATGGCTGCCTGCGTTTCATGTCCGCTTACCCCCAGTACGGCAAATACGCTACGCCCGCGGCGCAGAAGCCCCCGCGCGTAAACCGGCGAGAAGCTTCTCTCCAGGTCCATGGTGGTCGTAAGCCTGGACCTGTCGAGCTTCCAGTCAGGCATGGAGCGGCGCAAGACACGTTCCAGGGTGCGAGCATAGGCGCTCCTGGCGGCTTTCAGCGCGGCCGGTGGACGGTGTTCGCGGTCGCGGCATATTTCCAGCTTGATCGGACGCGCCTGGGCAAAGCGGCGCACGGTCAGCGCCATATTTCCGTTCTTGACCTCAAGGTCGAGTATCTGGCGAACGACGTTGCGATCTTGCGACCAGAGATGCAGAAGGCAGCGATCTCTTTCCGCGGAGATGGAATGATGCGCGGTGGAAAGATCGAAGAGCGTCTGGCCATCCTCCAGGACAATGGCATTGCGAGCATCGCTCAGATATTCCTGGAGCGCGCGCGCGAGTGCCTGAGGCGTCATGGCTGTGCCTGGCAGAAAACGTCTCCACCCTGTCGCTTCGTTGCTACTGCACCGTCAAATTCACGGTCTTGCTGGCTGTCCCGCCGGGGCCGGACGCGGTAAACGTGATTACGTATGCGCCTGCCGGCGTACCGGTGTTGAGTAGGTTCGCCGCGGTAGAAGAACCGCCGCCACCACAGCCGGCGAGAATACCAACTATCAAAACTCCGGCCATCCCCAAGGCAGGCACAAGCTGTCTGCGTCTGGGTGCGCGAACGCCGAGGGTGAGCGCCGCCAGGCCAGCCAGGAACAGGAGCCCCGGAATAATGAGCGGATTCTTGCCGCTCGGTCCGTGGTATGCCCCAATGGTGGCGGCATGAGCGGTTGTAGAGACCGTCATAGTGACAGTCGCGGAGCTTCCAGTCACGGATGTTGGACTGAAACTGCACGTGGCTGCTGCGGGCAAGCCGGTGCAACTGAACGAGACGGTGCCGGCCGCCGCGCCGGCGCCTACGTGAAACGCAAACGTCGCCGGCTGCCCTGCAAGCACGGCCGCGTTGGGTGTGGTGGTTGTGATGGTTACAACCTGGCTGATGCTGAGGCCAAAATTAGCGGTATTGTTGCCGGCGTTCGCATCTCCGCCGCCAGAAACAGCGAAGCTGGCAACGGCGGAAGCAGGCGCCGTGGATGAAATGCTGAAGGTCACCGTGATCACGGGATAGATGGCTCCTGCGGCAAGAGCATCCGAGCGGGTGCAAGTCAGCGTAGCCAGCGTGCAGCCCCAGCCCGTTCCGCTGATGGCAGTGGCGGACAATCCTGTTCCCAGCGTAGTTGTGGCCGTGACAACTCCGGTTGATGGTATGGTGCCGATATTCGAAACCTGCTCGGTGAGCGTGAGACCGGTGTCACCTTGAAACGCCGACGCATTGCCGCTGATGGCGGCCTGCAAATCAGTGATCGGCGCGACAATCGATGTCAGGTCATTGGCCGCGTCATTGCCCAGGTTTGTTTCTCCTCCGCCGGCAATGTTCACAGTGTTCGTTACCTGCCCTTGAGACGCATTTGGATCAACATTCACCGTCAAAGTGATCGCAGGATAGCTGCTTCCGCCGGCAAGCCCGTCGGCGCGCGTGCAGGTAAGGGTCGCCAGCGTGCAAGTCCAGCCGGTCCCGCTTATGGCAGTAGCTGTCAGGCCGGGCGGCAAGGTGTCGACAACGGTGACGGTCCCCACCGTGGAGGCTCCGCCGATGTTGGATGCTGTGATGGTGTAGGTCGCGCCGGTCTGCCCGACGAGGAAATTTCCGCTATGTGTCTTGCTCACCACCAGGTCTGGCGTTGTGTTCACCACCACCGACACTGACCCGTTGAAGCCGCTGGAGTGTGTATCCACCACGTTGATGGTTTGGCTGCCCGGATTCTTCAAGGTCACAGAAAATACATGGGAGCCGGCATCGGCGCTCACAAACGTGTAATCAGCCGGAAGAACCGCTGTTGCATCCGGACTCGAAAAATGAACAGTTCCCGTGTAGCTGCTTAGCGTGGAGGCGTTCACGCTGCTTTGGATGGTCAACTTCAGATTGAACGGCAAATTGGGTCCGACGCCGCCTGTCGGGTTGGTCAGGTTCATGACCGGCGGATTTATGACGCAATCATTTTGCAGGTTGGAAAACTCGGCTTGCACAGAATAGCTATTATTTCCGGCGGTTACAGTTGCGTCCTGTCCATTGCAGATGTCACCAATTTCCCCCAGATCGGGTGTGGGCGGAGGGCTGGGATCGTACCAGGCCAGTGGCGGCGCGTTGGCGATCGCCGACCCTACCTGGAGATCAGTGATGGTTTCTGACATTTCATGGCTGGTGACGGCCGTAACGTTCTGAAACAGGCTGCCTCGGCCGCAGCCAACCGAACAGCCGCTGGGCGGTGCGAAATCAGGAAGAACGCCATAGGGAATGAGCGCAGGCGTGCTGGAGTGATAGGCGCAGAAAGTGACGCAACTCCGGTCTGCAACACTCAGGCTGATCGTGACGCCCGGAGGAAAATAGATCATGTAAAACGTTTCAATAACGCCGTCGTTTACGGGAGCCGGAAGATGGCTGGCGTTGATCTGGGCAGTCAATTCCGCCTGAATCTCGGCGTCGGTAATGGTGCACGCGGGATTTCCGGAACACACTGAAGGGGTGATAGTGAATTTTCCGTCGAACACACCGTGGTTGATCAACTGGTTGCTGCTGGTGTTGCTGGGTGAGGGCGCTCCCAAAGTGCTGTATTCGGTCAGCAGGTCGTAATATCTGCTGGAGGTGATGTCAGTAAAGAACTGGTCAATTCCGTTTGCGCCGGTGATTGCCGGGTTCACGTTGGGTCCCCAGAACACGGCGACGGCATGCAGGCTGGCAGCCACTGGCCCGCCAAAGTAAGTCAGGTGGGCATTCGCAGGGGCCGACCCGGTCTTCAATGATCCAATGCCTCTTCCCATGGGAACAATATGTATTGATCCGCGCGGCTGGCTGGGCGTCGTGGCGTTAAGTCCATCCTGCGGCGTCACGCTGGAATTGCCGGCCGTGCCCTTGTCCTGCGTGGACCCCGCTACTGCCGATTGCCCTAGGGCGCCGGCAACCAGACCTGGCGCCAGCAACAAAACCAGCATATATTTCGCTGCCGGACGCAAGCGCTTAAGTGATGGCAGGGAAATGCCTTGGAAAACGGTAAGAGGGCAGGACGACTTGAACACAGGGTACTCCTCTGGGCTTCGCCGCTAACGGAGCTCAATAAAAAAGCAGGTTATGAAGTGTACGAAGCAGAGTTCCTGCTCGTCAACACAAATCACCTCAGAAACTCCATAGTTTGGTCCTCTGCTTGGATAGCAAACGGCTAGCGCCAAGTCCAGGCGCGAGTTAGTGTAAAGAAGAGATAAGGAACTTTATCCTACTTTCCCGGTTCCTCCGGCCACTGCTGCCTTCACCGCCGGGAGCGCATTGTTGCCGCCCGAGCGGATGATCTGAAGCGCGGTTTCCACCATGCCGCCAAGGTCCGCGAGGTTCGCCGGCAACAGTATGGTGGTGCTTTCCTTGGCAATGTTTCCAAACTGGTTCACATATTCTTTGGCGACCTGCAGCTGCAACGCCTCCAGCCCTCCCGGCTTGGAGACCGTGTCGGCAATCGCCTGGATGGCATTCGCCGTGGCTTTGGCCACCAGCTCAATGGCCTGCGCCTGCCCTGTGGCTCGATTGATGGCCGCCTGCTGCTCGCCCTCGGAACGGTTGATCTCGGCCTGGCGCTCTCCTTCAGCGATGTTGATCTGCTGTGTGCGATCGCCTTCCGATTTTGCGATGGTGGCGCGGCGCTCGCGGTCGGCCGTGATCTGCAATTCCATGGCGCGAATGATGGCCTGCGGCGGCGTGATGTCGCGAATTTCATAGCGCAGGACCTTTACTCCCCAGGTAATGCCGGCTTCATCCAGCGCCTGCACAATTTCAGCATTGATCGTGGCGCGTGAGCTGAGTACCTGGTCAAGGTCCATGGTCCCGATCGCCGAGCGCAGTGTAGTTTGGGCCAGCTGGGTTATGGCAAGCGTATAGTTGCTGGATCCATAGGATGCCAGCTTCGCATCCGTAACCTGGAAGTACAGAACACCGTCAACAGTAACCTGGGTGTTGTCTTTGGTGATGCAAACCTGCGGCTTCACTTCCAAAGGAAATTCGCGCAGGTTGTGCTTATAGGAAATGCGGTCCACGAACGGCGCAATAATGTTGAGCCCCGCTCCCAGCGTGCTGTGATAGCGGCCCAGGCGCTCCACGATCCACGCGCTCTGCTGCGGAACAATTTTCAGCGATTTCAGAACAATCAGAATTGCCGCGAATACGGCAACGATGCCAACAGCAAGGCTAAAGGACATTAGGGGTCTCCGTTCAAGGGGTAGTAAGCTTCAAAGTACTGCCTTCCATCTCCTGGATCCTTAACCGCTCGCCCGGCGCAGGTTCCGGACCGGGATAGACCGCGTCCCATTCCGTGCCGCGATAAAGCACGCGCAGGCGGCCATCCCGGATCGCCAGCACCTTTACCATCTGGCCGCTATCTGCAGAGATGTGCGGCAACAGGCTCCGCTTGCGCAACCGGCCGGCCACGGGAACGCCAATCAGGCTGGTGATAATCACCACCCCCAACTGGACGGCGACGCCGGAATGAAACACCAGCACGGCGGCCATCGCGAGAACGCACGCAATGAAGACAATCAGCAGGTAAAACGTCCGGTGCAGTACCTCGACGATGAGCGCAATCAGCGCCAGCAAGGCCCAGAGAGCAGCTTGGAATTCAATACTCATGGCGGTCCAACAATCGCTTGATGATGCAGGGTTTGGATTTGCGGCTAATCATATCCCGTGTTGCCGGATAGTTCAAATACCGGAGAAGGCATAAAAAGATACTTAATAAACTACCTTGTCCGCCTTAGCCTTCCATGCCTGGAAGGGCGCCAAAGCCAGGTCATGGTGTAGCTGAGCGATAGGCAGCTGCTGCTTAGACAATGGCAGCGAGAGCTGTGCCTTGATGTAGGTGTCGTCGAATCCCACTGCGGCGGCGGCATTGGCCGCTGCGGCAAAGAAGACCCGTTCAGGACGCGCCCAGTAGATGGCCCCAAGGCACATCGGGCAGGGTTCGCAGCTGCAATAGATCTGGCAGCCGGAGAGTTCAAACGTGCCCAGCGCCTTGCACGCGGCGCGGATCGCCACAATCTCCGCGTGGGCCGTGGGATCATGGCTGGCGGTCACCTGGTTTGTGCCCGTAGCGATGATCTGGCCGTTCTTCGCCACCACGGCGCCGAAAGGGCCGCCGCCTTTCTGCACGTTCTCGACGGCCAGTTGAATGGCGCGATGGATGAATTCACTGTGGTCCATGACTCAGCCGTAGGGATAAAAGATAAAAAACAGCAGCGACAATGCCGTAAGCACCAGCAGTGCCGGCTTGACCTGCTCCATTTTACCTGCCGCCAGCTTGCACAAGGGATACAGGACAAAGCCAGCGCTGATGCCGACGGCAATGTTAAATGTAAAGCACATCAGCGCCACCACGGCAAAGGCGGGGATGGCTTCAGAGTAGTCGCTGAAGTCGATGCGGGCGATCGGCTCCAGCATGAACAGTCCCACAATGATCAGAGCCGGCCCATAAGCCTGTCGTGGGATTGAAGCCACAAATGGCGCGAAGAACAACGTCAGGGCAAAACAGCCCGCGGTTACCAGCGCAGTCAGGCCGGTACGGCCTCCGGATTCGATTCCCGTAGCCGATTCCACAAATGCGCCTGCGGTGGTGGTGCCCAGGGCGGGCGCAAGGCAGGTGGTCAGCGCGTCCACCATCATGGGGCGCTCCATCTGGGGAAGATTTCCGTCTTGATCGAGAAAACCGGCACGAGCTGAAAGCCCGATCAACGTCCCCATGGTGTCCACAAACGCCATGATGAAAATGGTGAGTACGATTGGAAATGCCTTGGCGGTCAAAGCTCCGCGAAAATCCAGCTGCCAGAAGATCGGGCCCAGGCTGGGTGGCAGGCTCAGCAAATGCGCCGGTGGCGCAGCTACCCGCACCAGAAACGCCAGCACCGCCGTGGCAACAATGCCGATGAGAATTGCGCCGCGCACTTTGCGGATCACGAGAATCGAAATCAGAATGAACCCGGCTATCGCCACCAGCACCGGTGCGCTGGTAAGCGGGCCCGGCCGCACCGGCGCTCCCTGCGAGCCCAGCGTGACCATCCCCGTCTGGTTCAGGCCAATGAAGGTCAGGAACAGACCAATTCCCGCGGCAAAGCTATAGCGCAGTGAGAGCGGCACAGCTTCCACCACCCACTGGCGCAGGCGCAGCAGCGTGAGCAAAACAAAAAGCGCTCCGGCAATAAAGATGGCCGCCAGCGCGGTCTGCCATTTGAAGCCCAGCTGCCTGCAAACAGTGAAAGCGATAAACGCGTTTTCACCCATGTACGGCGCGATGGCGAAAGGACGTCGGGCATACAGCGCCATCGAAACACAGCCAAAGACGGCCACGACCACAGTCGCCACAAAGCTTGGTTCCGTGGGAATGCCGGCATTGCTGAGGATGGCCGGATTTACCACCACGATGTAGGACATGGTGGTGAATGTTGTCAGTCCGGCTACGATCTCGCGCGGGAAGGTAGCGCCGTGCTTCTCGAACTCGAAAAAGCTGCGCAGAGCATTCATTCCTGATGCTGCCTCGGCTTCAGGCTACGGTCAAGAAACGCAAGATACCCGCACAGCAGGCGATAAGTGTCATAGTAGTTATTGGGGCGGAACGCCGTGGTCGCGCCGGTGGTTACGTTCTCCTGCGTCATCGAATGAATGGTGAGCTGGGGTATGTGGCGCTGAGCGAAAGGATCAGAGTCAGTGTTGCCGGCGGCAGCGATATCAACCTGGCTCGCTGGAAGCTTGAGCGCATAGACCATGATCATCAGGTCGTGCACCAGGTCCTTGTCAGAATGTGCCGCCCAGATTTTTGTGGGAGAAAGCCCCAGCGCATCGAGATTGACCATGGCCTCAGCATGGTCGAGCTGGGAACGGCCCAGCCGCTGCACAAAACTTTCCGCGCCCGATGGTGCGTTGCCGTTATCGGCAAAGGCGACAAAGATGAAACTGTGGCTCCGCTTTTTCTCCAGCAGGCTGTGGTAGAGGGCCGGCAGCAGGACCGCGCCGCTCCAGTTATCCAGCGGCCTGCGCGGTGAAGTGATTCGATCGTAGTGCGCCCCGACAATAATGGACTCGCCCTTGTCCTTGCCCAGCCGGCAGATGATGTTGGGAATGTCACTCCCTTCGACTTTTTGCTCACTCAGGGAATTGCCGGAGCAGCCGGCGTCAGCAAACATCTCCACCAGCCGCGCGGCGCGTTCCTGGTTGGTTCCGGGAATGGCCCTGACACGCTGCACCACCACTGATTTTTCCAGGGGCGTAAATTGGACCTTCTGCGCCATGCAGACTGCACTCACGGCAAGAACACAGATTGTCACGACCGGACCGCGCGCGCGCATGGTCTGGCTATCTTACACGCGGAGGAAAGCCGATTTCGACCCGGCGTGGCGCAGGCGCTAGGGCGTCTTGAACGCCAGCTTATTATCAGCGCGTTCAATGTACGCCCACGGGATATGCGGATCATGGGTGAAGAGCGTCAGCCACTTTTCCGGAATCGCGCGCGCGTAATAACGCTTGCGATTATCCAGGACCTCAAGCGGAAACAGGTCGTAGGCCATCGCCCAGGTCGGCTCCAGGTGCCAGGTCGTGGGGATCAGATCTGATATGTAACACGCGGTTTTACCGCCGCTGCGGATAAACACCCCCCACATGTTGCGCGTGTGCCCGGGCCATACCTCCACGGAAATGCCTGGCACGATCTCCTGTTCCTGGTCGCCCGCCAGCAAGGTCATCTGGCCGTTGCGGATCAGAGGATCGTAATTGTCGCTGATGTAGCTGATGCGGTCGCGGTCGGTTTGCAATTGCCCGTGTTCCCACTCGCCTTTGGGCGCGAAGTAGCGCGCATTGGGAAAATTGGCCACGGCCGCACCATTTTTGTAGACGGTGTTCCACCCACAGTGATCGAAATGCAGATGGGAATTGACCACCACGTCAATCTCTTCCGGCCTGGTCCCGGTGGCGTTCAGGCTGTCCATCAATTTCAGTTCGGGAAGGAAAAAGCTCCTGGTTCTTTCCGCCAGCTTGTTGCCGATCCCGGTTTCGATCAGCACGTTCTGTTTGCCGGTACGCACCAGCACCGAGTTGCAGCTTACCTTGATGCGGTTCAGATCGTCGGCCGGGACCTTGCGCTGCCACATGACTTTCGGGATGATGCCGAAAAAAGCGCCGCCATCGCCTACATAAGTGCCGTCAGAGATGGCGGTTAGTTCAAAGTCGCCAAGAGCAATGGTCTGGTTCGCCACTTTTTTAGTCCGTTCCCAGGAGCTCGTGATGGAAAAACGAGCGGATGCGCGTGAACAGATGGACCCGCGTGCCCGGCCCGGAAATGCTGTGCGTCTTGCGCGGATAGAGCTGCAAATCAAACTGCTTGCCCGCGCTGATGAACGCATTGATCATCTGCATGGTGTTCTGCATGTGAACGTTATCGTCACTGGTGCCGTGCACCTCCAGCAGGTGGCCTTTCAGATTGGCCGCGTAGGTGATGGGCGAACCCTTCTTGTAGCCTTCTTCGTACTGCGGGACCAGTCCGGCATAGCGCTCGGTGTAAATGGAGTCGTAGTTTTTCCAGTCCGTCACCGGAGCCACGGAAATGCCGGCTTTGAAACGGTCAGAATGGGTCATGGCCATAAGCGTCATGTAACCGCCGTAGCTCCAGCCCCACCAGCCCATGCGCGAGCCATCCAGCTGCGGGAATCTTTGCAGTGCCTGGTCGATTGAGGCAAGCTGGTCTTTTAATTCGACCTCGCCGAAGTTGTGGATCAGCGCCGCGGCGAATTTCTTGCCCCGGGCACCCATGCCGCGATTGTCCACCTGAAGCACGGCGATGCCGTCCCGCGCCAGGAGTTGATTGAAAAGAAACCCGGCGCCCGCCCAGGCATTGCGCACCACCTGGCCGTGCGGGCCGCCATAGGGATTGTTCAGCAGCGGCACCTTTTTGCCTTCACTGTTGGGTGGCAACAGCAGCAGGCCATGCAGCACGGTGCCGTCTTCGGCCTTGAAGTCAACGAATTGCGGCTGAATCAGCTTGTAGGGTTCAATGGTCTTCGACTGCCAAAAGACGTTGCAACTTCCGCCAACCTGGCAGAAAAAGAGCTCCGGCGGCGTCATCAGCGCGGAAAAGTGGTCAACATAGTTCTTGGCGTTGGGAGCCAGCACGGAATCGTGCATCCCCGGCTTGTCTTTGGTCAGGACCTGGAAGTTGCTGCCATCGAGCTTCACGCTGCAAAAATGTCCCTGGCGGTCGTCCAGGGCGTTGGAAGTGAGATAAACGGTGCTGCTGGCCTCGTCAATCCCTTCCACGCTCTGCACTTCAAAATCGCCTTTGGTCACCTGGTTCACCAACTTCGCGTCAGTGCCCAGAGGATTGGCCTTATCGAAAGAATAAAGATAGAGATGGGTATGGCCGTCGCGCCAGCTGGGCCAGAGAAACCTGTCGCCGGACTTCAGAAATTGCAGGTTGTTGTCGGTCTCAATCCAGGTATCGCTCTTTTCGGTGAGGACAAGGCGCGACTTGCCGCTGGCGGCGTCAACAAAATAAAGGTCCAGCTGGTTCTGCGCGCGATTGAGCACCGTGGCCCAGATCACGTTGTCATTCACCCAGCCAAAGCGCGGGATGTACATGTCTTTTTCGTCGGTCAGGTGCAGCCACTTGATGCTGCCTCCATTGGCGCTTACCACGCCGAGCTTGACCTCAGGATTGGGATCGCCCACCTTGGGATATTTTTCCTGCGAGACCGTGGGATGCTGCGGGATGAAATCAGTGATGGGATAGGTGGGGACCCTGGTTTCATTCATCTGCAGGAAGACGATGTTGCGCGAGCCGGGCGACCAGAAATAATTGCTGCGGACATCAAGCTCTTCGGAATACACCCAGTCCACTTCGCCGTCGAGCAGGTCTTCGCCGGAATCATTGGTGAGCGCTTTCTCCGCGCCGCCATCAATGTTTTTTACCACAAGGTTGTGCTTGCGGACGTAGGAGAGCCGCTTGCCGTCCGCGGAAAACTTGGGATCGCTGGCGGACTCGCCGGCCCCGCTCAGCGGGACGTACGCGCCCGAGGCCAGCGTGTAATACCAGAGCTGCCCGTTGGCGTCGAAGAGGATGTGCTCGGAATCCGGGGCCCAGTGGTAGCCGGCAACGTGATAGCGCGCGCGGTTGTCCTTCTCCCGGTCGTCCTTTGAGGTGGAAACCGGGGGCTTCATGGCCGCGATCTTATCTGACGCCACCAGCACCGCCGGCTTGCCCGAGGTCACATCAATGTAATAAAGATCGGCTTTATCGCCCTGCTCCTGATGCAGGAAATAAGACACCTTTTTGCCGTCAGGACTCCACTTGATGGTGTCCGGCGCGCGCCCGGTAATGCCGTTGGGAGCGTAAATGGATTCAATGGTCAGCTCTTGCGCGGCGGCTGCGGTATACAGAAACGAAGCCAGAAAAATAACAAAAAAGAACCTCTTCACGGGCACACTCCAGGGGGTTAGGTGAAACGGAAAAGTGTACAACAATCGCTTGGATAAGAGCATAAGAGCGCAAATTGGCGGCAGCCGAGCAACCGTTGGATTTGTTTTTTTCAGGATAATCCGTTACGCAATTATCCGGCTGCCAATTGCCTACATCTGTTCTTCCATCTGTCTTCGCAGCCTGCGCGACTCGGCCAGCAAGCCCATGCTGTGCATCAGATGCTGCAAGGTGACGATTCCCACCAGCCGTTCCTGATCAACCACCGGGATCAGGCTCAGGCCGCGTGAGGTCAGCTTGCGAAAGGCCGAGCCCAGAGATTCCGTCCGCGAAGCGATTTCAAACGCCTTACTCATGGCGCCCTGGACGTAACCATTGCCGTCGGCGCGCAGCCGGTTGACGATGGTCTGCCGGGTGATGACACCTACCAGATCGCTGCCGCTCACCACCGGAAAATCGTCCTGGAGACAATGCACCGCCTTGGTCAGCGCGTCTTCCAGAGTGTCTGCCGGTGAAAGAATGGAAAATTCCGTGAGCATGATGTCTTCCATGTGCACGGCCTCGACTACGGATTGGAACATTACCGTGCGCTCTTCCATCAGGGCGGCCATAAAAATAAAGATGCCGACCAGCATCAGCCATTGCGCCCACA
>DASTPO010000542.1:0-4430 GCA_035762225.1 Candidatus Angelobacter sp. | reverse complement strand
CCGGTTGGCCAGCACGCATCCTGCGGAACCGGCGCCAATAATGATGTAGTCATACATTCGGGAAACTCCTGGCTGGAAAGGAATTGTAGCGCGAAAACACGCTCTCAAGAATGATGAGAGAGGATTGCTGAGTTGGTTTGTCGTCTCGTCCCGGGAAGGCTTCCTTTTATCGGCGCTTTGGTTTAATTGCCAGAAAGGTCATTTCCTTCGCTTTGCTCCTGGCCTTGCGCTTCCAGGCCGCAAACAGCTCCGAGTATGACTCCGTGATGTAGCGTTCGCGGGCAATCTCGAGCCGCCTGGCGGTGGCATCAATCCATTGGGGCGGCCCTTCGATCTCTCCGAAGTTGCCGATTGGGGTCTCGTCCAGCACCACGTGGCCGGTCCCGTCGCTCCATTCAGTGCGAAACTTCTCATAACGGAAACTGGCCCGGAACCCCAGGGCTTCAAGGATCTGGGCCGTTGCCTGGCCCCGCTCCACCTGGGTTTCCACCTCGCGGCGGGATTTATGCCGTCCAGCCGTTGCCTTACTTTTGTCCTTGTAGGTGAGGGTCCACTTTGGGCCGTATTCCCGCAGGCGCAGCAAGGCCCCCCTTCTCCGGAGCCTGGAGCCAGGCTGGTCATAAAGGGTGTTCATTTCATGCGTCCGGGGGGTGATCCGGCGGAAGCCGGCTGCCTCAATTCGCCGGCTCAGGGCTTCAAAATCGTCAATCTGGAACTTGATCTCGACTTCGCGGTCAGAGGGCATGGCCTGCCCAGTATAAACATGCTGGCCACCAAAAGAGGAAGATCGCCAGGATCGATGGGGAAAACAGCCTTCCTGAAGCCGGTTTCGAGTGCAAACGGATGCAGGATATTTACCCTAAAATGCAAGTGGTTTGTTGTAAGCCATTGATAATAAACATATTATTTATCAAATCCTCGGTAACTTTCGTCCAACATGTTTTTGCCCGATCGCATCTAAAGTACGATAGACTTGCTTAAGGTAAGCGTCTTAGTCTAAGCAGCATTTTGGAGCACGAGATAGTGGTAGAAAAGACACAGCGCGAGTTTCGGAGAACATAAGGCGATTGCTATTCCGTCCTTGTGATCCATAGAATCGCGGCTGGCGTCTTGGGGTAATCCAGATTCTGTATGCTAAGGAGTTTGCATGAACCGAGTACTGTCCATTCTGGCGGCGGCCTGTTGTCTGGCTGCCAACGTGGGGGCGGCTCCCGTTCCAAACCACCAGGCCCCGGTAAAAAACAATAGCGCCACCCCCATGGTTCCCAAGACAGCCAAGAGCGCCACAAGAGCGACGAAGGCTGATCCCAAACCCTTCCAGGTTGGAAATGCTTCCTGGTACGGCAAACAATTTCACGGCAAGACCACTGCCAGCGGCGAGGACTTTGATATGTTTGAGTTCACGGCCGCCCACAGAACGCTCCCGTTGGGTACCTTTGTCAAGGTCACCAATCTGAAGAGCGGAAAGTGGATCATCGTTCGGGTCAATGATCGTGGCCCTTACGTTGGCAACCGGATTATGGATCTCAGCTACAGCGCCGCCCGGATGCTCAACTTCCGTGACGGTGTGGAGCGTATCCGGATAGACCTGGTCCAGCCGGAACGGGTCGCACTCAACCAACCTTACAGCGCACAATAAGCGAATAGGGGATATACTGGGAGCATGGCAACGCATCATGCCCAGACTTTTGTCTCTCCCGCATCCACAGGGATGCGGGAGAGGCTTATTGTGGCGTTGGATGTCGCAACCGCGAACGATGCGCAAGGGCTTGTCCAGCGCATCGGCGATGCCGCAGGCATTTACAAGGTAGGCCTCCAGCTCTTCACCGCGGAAGGCCCCACCGTGGTGCGCGACCTGGTGTATTCAGGCAGAAAAGTCTTTCTTGATCTGAAACTTCATGACATTCCCAATACCGTGAGCCATGCGGTGAAGGTTGCAGCCGAGTTAGGCGCGTCTATGCTCACCGTTCATGCCAGTGGCGGAAAAGCGATGCTCCAGGCCGCGGTTGCGGCCGCCGGCGATCGATTGAATATTCTGGCTGTCACGGTCTTAACGAGCCTTACCGACGAGGACATGCCTGCAACCGGCATTTCCGGCCGTGTTGCCGACCAGGCTCTGCGGATGGCGGAGCTGGCCCAAAGCGCCGGCTGCCAGGGAATTGTGACTTCGCCCCGGGAGGCGCGCCTGATCAGGAAGTCGTTGGGCGACCACCTTCTTATCGTCACCCCGGGGGTTCGCCCAGCAGGTGCTGAAGTCCACGATCAGCAGAGGATTGCGACGCCTGCCCAGGCGATCGGCAACGGCGTAAGCCACATTGTGGTGGGACGCCCCATCACCCACGCTACCGATCCGGCGGAAGCGGCGCGGGCAATCATCAGTGAGATGGAGCAAGCAAGAAATAGAGGGTGACGACATTCTATGGGTAGCTCTACAATCACCTTGAATTGAGGTACTCACATGCGTGGCTTGATTCTCTTCCTGGCTGCGGTTGTCACCGCGGGCGCAGCCCAGAATGTCCCTGATCAGAGTTCTAATGCCTCCTCAGAACCTAACAACGCGGCGCAGACTGCAAACACGCCTTCGGCTTCGCTCAAGCAATTGACGGTCCCGGCAGGGACTGAAGTCCCGCTCGTGCTGAAGAGCGCCATCGATACCAAGAACACTCGCGTCGGCGACGGAGTTTATTGCCAGACGTCTTTTCCAGTCGTGGTGGACAACGTAATCGTGATTCCGGCCGGGGCCTACGTCAAAGGAGAAGTGGTGAGATCGCAGCGCGCGGGCAGAGTCAAAGGGCGCGCTCAGGTCCAGCTCAAATTCAATACCATCATTTTTCCCAACGGCTATACCGTGGACATGCCGGGAACCATTCACCATGATTCCGGCTCAACCAATGCAGGCGTGGATAACGAAGGCGTAATCAAAGCTGACAGCCAAAAGGGCAAGGACGCTAAAACCATCGGCGAAGGAGCGGGGATTGGCGCAGCCGGCGGAAGCATCATCACCGGAAGCAGGGCTGGAGCGCTTAGCGGCGCCGGCGCCGGCGGCCTGGCAGGTCTGGCGACCGTATTGCTGACCCGTGGCCAGGATGTTCGCATTGAGCCTGGAACGTCACTGAAAATGCTGTTGCAACTGCCGCTCACCGTGGATGTGATGCCGCTCGATCAGCGGCGCCAGCAGACTGAAGTGGTGCCCCGGCCAACCAACGCCAACAGGCTCGCTCCACCTACCCCATCGGGACCAAAATAGATTCAGAGCAAAAGGTCGACCACGACCATGGAAGGCTTTTCGCATCGCGAAGAGCCTTTTTTGTTTGCCTCCGGTGCTTTTCTAGCTGGCTTGGTTTCTTCAATCTGCGCTCCAATATTTAATAACTAAAGATTAACGACTCTACATATTCCCGTATTAAGTTTTTTCCGCTCTTCTCCAAACATTGTGCTTTCAATTCATTAGAGACCTGTGATAAATGGTACGTGGAATGCAGAATAAAATAAGGTATCCACGTTTTACGTTTAACGTTATTAATAAAATATAGGCAAACATCTTCTGTTTATAGGAATTATTTGCCATTTCGATGTTGAGAACATTGCCGTTTCCTTAGGAGGGAGATGAGATGTTAAGCAAGATAGCTTTCCGCCAATGGATGCTGTGCTCCGTTATGTTGGTGTTTGCTGTGGCCGCGTTTGCGCAAACCACCGCGAGCATTCAAGGAAGCGTAACCGATCAGAGCGGCGCCGCCGTGGTTGGCGCCAAAGTTACTGTCAAAAATGCAGCTCTGGGAATTGAGCGAACCACCCAGACAGGTTCAACCGGAACCTATGAGGTCCCCACGCTGCCTCCTGGGGAATATAGCGTCCAGGTGCAGCAGTCGGGCTTTGAGACCCAGCTGGCCAATAATGTCATAGTGAATGTAAGCAACAACGTGGTCCAGAATTTTGGCCTGAAGCTGGCCAGCACCAGTGAAGTTGTGACCGTTGAAGCTACCGCTCCCCTGATTGAATCCACAACCATGACTGTGGGTGCCAGCATTAATCAGAGAGCGGTGCAGGAGCTGCCGCTGAACGGCCGCCACTTTGTCGATCTGGCCCTTTTGATTCCAGGATCAGTTACCGCACCGCAGAACGGTTTTCTGACCGCTCCGTTGCGCGGCCAGGGCGCGTTTGCCGTGAATACCGCCGGCATGCGTGAAGACGCAGTGAACTGGACGGTCAACGGCATCAACCTGAACGACATGGTCCAGAACCAGGTCACGTTTCAGCCGACCATCAACACGGTATCGGAATTCAAGGTGGACAATTCCACGTACAGCGCAGAATACGGCAGAAATGCCGGCGCGATCGTAACCATCGCCTCCCGCTCGGGTACCAACCAATTCCACGGCGAACTGTATGACTACATTAGAAACAATGTGTTCGATGCGCGCAATGCTTTC
>DASTPO010000541.1:0-6569 GCA_035762225.1 Candidatus Angelobacter sp. | reverse complement strand
GCATAGACCCAGCTGCCCATATCCTCTGTTTGAAACCATGGCGGCTCTTCATTGACAAAGGCCACAAGGCGCACGGTTCGGGCAGGATGCGCGTCTGTGAACAGATGGGCGAGTTCCAGCAGCGCGGCGACGCCGCTGGTGTTGTCGTCGGCGCCCGGACAGTCATATACAGTGTCATAATGCGCACCGATAACCACGATCTCGCTGGCGAGAGCGCGGCCAGGAATCTCCACGCTCAGGTTGTGGACCTTCCGCATCTGCACAACATATTCCTGAGAATCGACATGATAGCCAAGGTTGGTGAAGGCGCCCGCAATATACTGCTCGGCTTTTTTGAGCGGCTCGTAAGCAATCACGTTCCGCTCGCCGATGGTTCCCGCCAGATACGCAACGTGCCTAGTAAGATTGGTCTTGAGCTCAACTTCTTCTGGCACTAGCGGCGGCAGCGGGCCAGAAAAGGAACGGCCGGGCATGACAGTCACATAACAGACGAAAACGGTGCCCAGAACGAAGAGGAGCAGTAGGAATGAGAGGAGTCGTAGCCAGCCTCGCCGGCTCGGAAGGAGCTTCATGGTCAATCGTCTTTCTCAAGTAATGACGCGCACCTGATTCTTGTCCAGAAAATAGAAACCTCGATTTTTCCTTCACCCTCCCCGGTACCAGTCCGCACCGGCGGAAAAAATAATGGGAAGCCTTCTCGAGATGATCGGTTGAGTCTCCGGTAGAACGACGCAATGTCTTTCTTCTTGCGCGGAAAACATGCCAAGCCAGAATGCCTCGAGGCCTGCAGCTGAAAAAATCTGGGGCTGAAGATGCTGAGGTTCAGCGACCCCTCCTCGTCAAGAGAGGTAACAAAGCCAGACATGCGGGTGCCGTCACCCAAGGTGAAAGCGGCCGCAATCAGAAGCATCCCCTCTTAAGGTTGACAGGCAAAGCCCCTTTCCATGACCGGAAGGGCCCTTCGTCGCAATCGTCTCTTTCAGCTCTTTCCATAACTGGTATCGAACGTCTGGCCCAGTATCTGATTTAAGTGATGCTTTAAGTGCGCGACGTAATCTTCGGCAATCCAGCCAAGCGTTGCTGGAGGGTTTTTGCCAATGTTGCAGGTGATGGCCGTAGATTCTTCCGGCAGGCTGTTGATTACGTGAGCCAGAAAACGATTGTATGACGCCCAGAAGTCGACAAGGAAATTCCAGTCGATATCGGTGAAGCGCTGGAGGTCAACCAGCGCGTCCTGTTCATAACCCGGAAACGTCAGTGAGCCCTGGATCGCGGCGCGAACAAAGCGCTGGTGGTTATTGGACGCCGAGTCGAGCAGGTGGCCAAGGATTTCCTTCTTCGACCATTTGTTTTCCGCGGGACGCGACGTGGTGTCAGCGTTAGTGAGTTTCAAGAGGAGTGCCTTCGCCTGAGCGACGGTGCGGCCAAGATCGGAGGCTATCGAAGAAAAGTTCATGACGTTCCATTTGAGGATACGCATTCCGCAGGCACGCAGGCAAAGGAAATTTCCCTTCCAAGAAAGAACTCAGAGTCGTTTACTCAATCCCCAAATCCTTCCACTTCTTATCGACCATCGCCTTGGTTTTTTCGTCCATCAGTATTTCGTCGGGCCAGGGGCGGGTGAAGCCCTCCGTCGGCCACTTACGCGTGGCATCGATACCGATCTTGGATCCGAAATTGGGCAGGCGAGAGGCATGGTCAAGAGAATCTACCGGTCCGAGGGTGAACTGGATATCGCGCTCAGGATCAATATTGTTGAAAACTTTAAGCACTACTTCCCCGATATCCTGAACATTTACATCTTCATCGACCACCACGACGCACTTGGTAAACATGGCCTGGCCCAACGCCCATATGCCGCTCATGACTTTGCGCGCATGTCCTGGATATGACTTGCGGATGGAGACGATCATCAGGTTATGAAAGACGCCCTCCACGGGGAGATTGACATCCACGATTTCCGGCAGGGTGAGCTTCATCAGCGGCAGGAAGATGCGTTCGACTGCCTTGCCCATCCAGGCATCTTCCATGGGCGGCTTGCCCACAATGGTGGTTGCATAAACTGGATTCTTGCGATGGGTGATACAGGTCACGTGCAACACCGGATACTCGTCTTCAAGCGAATAAAAGCCGGTGTGGTCGCCAAATGGGCCCTCCGTGCGGAGCTCGTCAAGCTTGACGTAACCTTCCAGTACGATTTCAGCAGAGGCCGGGACTTCAAGATCGACGGTCTCACATTTGACCAGTTCGACCGGCTTCTGACGGAGGAAACCGGCAATGATGAATTCTTCGATCTCCGGCGGAGCAGGAACGATCGCGGAAAATGTAAGAGCGGGTTCAGTACCGATGGCGACGGCGACCTCCATAGTCCCGCTGGGACGATCTCCGGGAGCAAGCATGGAGCCACCACCGGAGCGGGCCATAATGTCGACCGCGCTGCGCTTCTCGTACACAGCCGAACCCTGCCGTTGAACCTGAGTCTCGTCAGCGCCTGCCGCGCCACGGCGCAGGAGTTCGCGGTAGTGTTCTGCGGCGACCTTTTGCCGCTGCCAGTGCATGCCCGCCGAGGTCTGGTCATAAATCTGAATACGGTACATGCCCACGTTGCGCTTCCCTGTCCGGGGATCACGGGTGATGACGCAGGGTAGCGTGATGAAGCGGCCGCCATCCTGAGGCCAGCATTGCAAGATGGGAAAATCAAGCAGTGAGAAGTTCTCTTTCTTGATTACCTCCTTGCAGGGGCCGGTGGGCACGATCTTGGGGAAGAATTTGCCCATGTCGGCGAGCATTGGCAGCATCTTCAGCTTCTCCAGAAAGCCTTCCGGTGACTTCATGTTGAGAAGCTGGCGGATGCGATCGGCAATTTCGTCGAGGCTGTCAACACCGAGGGCCATCTGCATGCGCCGCGCAGAGCCAAACTGATTGATAAAGACGGGAATGCCGTTGGCGCCCTTGACGTTTTCAAACAGCAGCGCCGGCCCGCCGGGACGGCCGTATCTTTTGGCCGTGCCCTTGGATACGCGATCAGCAATCTCGGTAATTTCGAGGATGGGATCGACTTCTGCACGTATACGTTTGAGTTCGCCGGCACGGTCGAGCGAGGAAATCCAGTCTCTCAGGTCGTTGTACGCCATTTATTTGTCTCTTCGCTCCAACAGCAGCTGTAAATGAATAAGTGAACTGGCGATTATATAAGGAGCAGTCCGCGCCCGGCCTTCGAAGGCCATCACAATGCAAACGGCGAACAATCATTGGAGCTTAGCTCTGGATCTGGATCCGGCACAGGCGATTGCGAAGACGCGGGCTGCAGCCATGCAAGTTCCGCATCTCAATCATGAGCGCTGATTACGAGCGGCGCGACAACCCGCAGCGGAGCAGCTCACATCTTATCCATCGAGCTAAAACACCAGGAGTCCCAAGGTTCCAATGGCCACAGCAATTCAAAACGAAAACCAGTATATTGACGCATTCTTAAGACTTACTTTGCGGCCGACGTCAGCGGCTGACGTTTTCCCCTTACTGACATCACTGACAGCGCAGCAACGCCAGGATTTTGTAGAGCTGGCTGACTCAAACCATGTCGTGGTGCGCGCTTTTGAGGTAATCAATCGCGTGTCGGGTAATCTGGGCCACGCTGACCTCCAGGCCTGGGCGGTCGAAATTCTAGGCAAAGAACGAGCGCGCATCGCCAATGCTTTGAGCCATTTGGAAAAAGTATGTAATGCACTGGAAGAAGCTGACTGCCCGACCGTCGTGATGAAAACCCTGGATCACTGGCCCGACCTGGGGAACGATCTGGACCTGGTCTCAACCGGAGACAAAAATAAGATAGTTAAAGTGTTTGTTGAACAATTTGGGGCGCACAAAGAGGCGCGCAGCTGGGGCGACCGCCTGGCTTGCAAATGGAACTTTGCCCTTCCCGGATTGCCAGAAGCCATTGAGACGCATATCGGACGCCTGGGGCAGACCGGCGAGCATATTGGGCTGGCACACCGATTCATTGATCGCCGGGTTACGGTGCGGGTGAGCGGACATCAGTTCTTTGTACCGGCATCGGAAGAACGTATTTTTGCCGCAACCCTGCAACGCATGTACCGGCACTTCTACTTCCGCGTTTGCGACATCCTGAACGCAGCGGCGATCGTGGAGTCGGGCAAGATCGACTATGCGGAGCTGCGCACCGCCGCGCTGAATGCGGGGATATGGCCCGGAGTTGCAGGCTTTTTGAAGATTGTGTCCGACTATGTGCAGCGGTATCGCGGCATGGGGCTGAACCTGCCGCCATGGGTGCTCTCCGACGCAACGGTGGGTGGAGACAAGATCTATCCGCGAGCGCGGTTCCTGCGGCTGCCTATCATGCCCTATGGCGCAAAGCTTTACACGCAACAGATTACTCAAGCTGCTTTCCGAGGCAATGTGCCGGCGACTTTCCGCTTGAGCCTGCTGCCGCCGCTAGCCTCGGCAGCCGCCGTGGCTTTCAAAATTACCGGCAGCGATAAGGGCGTCTGGTAAGCAAGAAGCGAGTCAAAAAAGAAATTCAGGAAAGGCGACGGATTTTTTGCTGTCGCCTTTCCTGCTTTTAGTCCACCAGGAGAGACTGAAGTTCATTAACCAATGGGCGGATCGTTTCCGCCCACCGAAGATTAGCGGCCGTGTCCGGAAGATTTCGACTCGCTGTGACCACCGCTTCCGTGGCTGCCGGACCCGCCAGAACTATGAGAAGAGCCTCCTCCTCCTCCGCCACCACCACTACCACCGCGTGAGGAGCCGCCCCCGCCACCGCGTGACGAGTAGCCACCGCCTCCTCGTGACGAATAGCCGCTGTCGCCACGAGACGAATATCCCCCTCCGCTTCCGCCGCCACCTGAGCTGTGCGAAGGCGGGTTATAGCGAGGCGAGTCATTGCGCGACGGTGGATTGTAGCGCGGTGATTCACCGCGGGACGGCGAAGATTCCGGCGTGCGCGAAGGTGATGGCGCGGAGTTGTGCGTATCCGATTCGCGCGGCGTCACCACGGCACGATGCAATTCCAGTGGCGGCTTGCTTGATCCGCCAGAGCGGTCAAATGAGCCGGTGTTGCCACCGCGAGTGCCTGTGTCATTGCCGTTGCTCCGTGCGCCCTGCCCTGAGGCGGATGGAAAACGTTGCCAGTTACCTTCCTGACCGCCGCCTTGATCACCCGATCTGGTTCTGGAGGCAGTGCCCTGGTCGACGTGAGTGTTGCCCGATTCACCTCCCGAGCGCGGCGGACCAAAGCTCCGCCAGCCTCCTCGATCGCCGGAGCGAGAATCTTGCGCGGCAGTGCCACCTGAGCCGGAAGGGCCATGTGAGGTCGGCCCGCCGGAAGCGGAAGATCCGTTGCGCGGAACTTCAGCAATACCGGTTTTTCCCGAGATGGGGCTGCGGCCGTTGCCGCCGGCGCCACCAACATCGTGACGATCGACCTGAGCAGGCAGAGAATGAACATCATTTCTGAAGCTGCCATTTTGCGCGCCGGTTGAACCGCCTACACTCTGCGGCCCCACCACGCGCTGCACCCGCGCGGCCTGATCATGGAACGATTCGGGACCGGCAGGTGGCTGATGCTGGGTATAGAAGCGCCCGCCAGACCGCGGCTGAATGCCCGCGGGAAGACTGGCGCTGTTGCCGCGTCCGGCGCTAAGACTTTCATGCGTCGGAACCACCGGAAGATTGGCGGTCATCACGCGACCGTCACGCAGTTCGTGCTCATCGACGCCGTGCCGCCATCCTTCATTCCCTCCGCGACCAAAGTTTTCGGTCGAGACGCTGGTGATGGAACCACGAATGCGTGGATTGGTCAGCGCAAGATGAGCGTTGGAGAAGAATGGCCCGCGCCCGCGCCGCGCCAGTGGAGCAATGAAGCCGCCACCGCCGCGATTGATTACGGTAATGTTGGTAATGTTCACCACATTGACGCGGTTAAAGCCGCGTCCATACCAGGGATAGAAAGGGTCGCCCGGACCCACTGGGAACCAGCCGATGGAGCCGAAACCGAACCCGGCCCGGTGTCCAAAGCCGACGAAGAAGACAAAAGCGGGAGACCACAGCGGGCGATACCCGACATAAACCGGTCCCGGCCACCAGCACCAGCTGTCGTTGTAATAGAACCACCGACCGTAGTGGTACGGAGCCCAACCCCAGGGCTCATACGAAACCCAGGTCCAACCGTAATAAGGCTGCCAGACCCATCTTCCGGTCTGATAGGGAGCCCAGCCGACAGACTGTCCATAAGGCTGCCAGACATTTCCATAACCAGGGACATAAACCCAGCGGCCGTAGCCATCAAGGTCGTTCGCTCCGGTGTAATAGCGGTTGGTGTGCCGATAGCCATCGGCATCGCGGATCACATTGTCTCGATCTTTATTCCAGCGGTCCCAATCATCTTTTTCTGGGGCATCGCTGACGCGGTATTCCGGGTTATCAGTCCCATGAATCGCAATCAGCTCTCCAGCCTTCACGCGCGTGCTGCCCTGCGGGGTAGTAATTTCAGCTTCGCCGTCGCGGACAATCACATCCGTTTCAGCGTCAGAATTTACCTGTACGCGATA
>DASTPO010000540.1:0-4860 GCA_035762225.1 Candidatus Angelobacter sp. | reverse complement strand
ACCTGATCATCGCCGCCTTCAATCAGCTCCTGCATCAGCGTTGCGCCCTTGAGTTGCGGATATTTGGAGAAGAATTGCTGCGCTTCTGCTGGTGTCTGCGCGATCAGAACTTTGGCTGACTCCACGGGAAATCCCGCGGTGTAACGATGAATGGGCTTTACCAGGCAGGGGTAGACAAAGTCCCGCGCTACGCGGTCCATGTCATCTTCGGGGCAGGTGATGTGGGTGCGAGGCACGCGCACGCCCGCCTGTTCGCAAAACTTGACCATGCGGCCTTTGTCCACGATGGTGGTGAACAGGTCCTGCGGCACCCAGTGAAAGAGAAACCTGTCGCTAAGCCGATGCTGCTGGTTGGAGAGAAAGCGCGCAAACCAGTCGGAGGTGGCGAACAATACCGGCTTGCTCTTGAAGCGCGCGCCCCATTCCAGAAGCAGGCCGCAGAGGGTTTCTTCATTGGCAACGCTATCGCCGGCGTAGGCGCGTGGCTGCGAGGGATCGTCTGGATAGATGAAACATTCGCGGACGTAAGCCGAGTAGCGCAGGGAATCGCGCAAGCGGTCATTGAGTGCGTATACCGGAACGCCGTGTGGGCCGACGCTGCGCGTGATGCCGTAGGCGGAGACATCCAATCCTTCCACGAAGACCGGCGAGATGTCGGGTGAAGTGGCCATTGCGCTTAAGAATCCCCTCCCGTCTCCTTGTCGCTGCCCTGCGGCTTGGATTTCAACTCCATCTCAGCGTTCGTGTCTTCCTTGCGGCCCAGGAGTGAGCGCACCGCATCTCGCGCGGAGATTCGGACGGCATGCAGCAACTTTCCGTAAAGACCCATGCGAAAGATGAATACGCGATAATTGGTCCGCCGCGCCGACGCCCAACGGCTCTCATCCCATGTGGCGGGCCCGACGAAATCAAATTCATGCAGACCGCGCTGCGGTGTCTGGCTCAGAATCTCATTCACCAGAAGCTGGCCAGGCCCGTAACGGTGGTACGCCTCGTCATAGCCGGCCTTGGCCAGAAAATAGCGGCCGCGAAAGTTGAAGCCCAGATGCGCGGCGATCGGCTTACCGCTTAGCTCCAGGAAATCGAGTGAGAGATAACCGTGAGCGGCCGCAGCCTCGGCCACCGAGGTATAAAACTGACGTGTGCGCGGATCGCATTGGATCGCCGTCCCCTCGGCGCCCTTCCATCCTGAGCCTTCAAGCGCGAAGAAGCGTTCCAGAGCCGCGGGATCGGCGGTCGCAAAATGCTTCTGTTCCAGCGAGCCTTGCTCCTCCAGCTGGCGGCGCGACCGGCGCAGATGTGAGCGAAATTTCGGCCTCGTTCCCGCCATCCAGCCCGGCAAATCTTTCGTCGCCGCTCCTATCGGCAGAAAGAGCGTTTGCGATGTTCGTTTGCGCGCGACCGGAAACCCATCAGCCGCTGCCAGCGCGGCCAGCCGGTCAATGCCGTTGCCTTCGAGCACGTTTGAGACATCCAGAACGCTCCAGCCCGGTAACTGTTTCAATGCCTGCCAGAGCGCGGCCAAAGCAGTTTCGCCTGGCTCCCCGGAACAGACTGGCAGGCCCAGGCGAAAACAGTGGATGTTGGCAGGAACGGACAATCGAGTGGCAGGCAGGCCGCTGATCCATACGCGGTCGCGCACCAGCGGCAGCAACCCCTGGAGCTGCTGGCCCGCCCAGGCTGAGATCACCGTGAGCCGCGTTTGGGGCGCGAATGCGGCTAGGTAGGCAAGCGGCCATTCAGGGCGATAGAAAATTTCGCCGCCTGCGGCCTCGTCGCAAATCTTTTGCCAGTCAGGCGCAAGCGCGCGCAACAGCTCTGCGCCGCCGATCTGCACACGAACGGCTAGCTGCTCTCCCGGAGTTCTGGCTGCGACTGCTTCCATAGCTTGGCTCTGACTGGAATTTACCAGACATGCTTATGGAAGTGTTACAGCAATGCTGACTGATGAGGAAAAAGCAGGCTTTTGTAGGCAGGTGAGTCACAAGGGTGAAATTGGTTTCACCTGCTTAGAGTTTCTGACCCAGGACCGGGGTAATTGGTCTAGCGATGCAGGAATTTGCGGCGTGCGTCCGGCCAGAATTCGTGGACCAGGTTCATGCCTGCGTCGCGCAGCAGGTTAAAGCTGATGCAGCCGGTGAGCGGGTGCAGTCCCTGGCGCTGGCCGGGAACATAGAGGTCGCTCAGGGCGCGCGAAGCCATGGCTCCGAGGATTTTGGAAGAGTTGAAGGCCTGTCCGCCGCTGTCAGTGCGCGTGAGCAGCACGCGGCTCATGGAATAAAGCGCGCGCTTGGCAAAGGGCAGATCGGGGTTGCGATAGTATCGCGGGTCCTGCTTGAGCAACGTAGGCAGCAGGAATTGCTGGAAGAAGATGTCGCTTTCGCTCGTACCCAGTTCGGTTCCGTAATGCTGGCCCCAGCCCCGCCATCCGGTTTCATATTCAATGTTGCGATCGCGGCCTTTGATGTGGTTGGCAACAACATCAATGCCGGCGTTGAGAAACGTATGTGGCGAATAGGTGCTGTGCAGGAAGACGTCAAATTTCTGCCGCGCGGTGAGCGGCTTCCAGTCCTGAAGCAGCGGATATGGATTGCCGTCAATGGCCTGACGGACGCGCGTCCTGATCAGGTTTTTCATCTGCTGGATTCGTGGAGCGGGCGCCGCCGGAGGCGTGCCGCTTACGGCAACCGTGGCAATCGTGGACGGCTCAGGGTCCGAGGGCGGCGTGCCCTGCGCTGACATGGCACACGTCAGAAAAAGAACCAGGATGATTGTGAATGTGAAGCGCATGACCCCTAACTGGTAGTACTAAGGTAGGCTACGTCCTTAACCGATTAGAGATAGGCGCGCAGAAGCTGGTTGCCGGACTAAGGCAATATTGAATCGTTTTCGAAGTTAGCGCATCTTGGGCTGCTTCTCTCGCTGCGCTCAACCAGAGCTCGATCAGACTCTGGCGGCAAATGCAGAGTGCCTGGTGCGTGCTGCGGAAAAAATCCATCGGCGCGGCCGTGTGTGACATCTTTAGTGTTTCCAGTCGAGCTGCGCTGAAGACGGTCTGGTTGGGAGAGTGGGATTGCCTGAGGGAGAAAAAAGTCAGGGAAGGCCGCATTACGCATGGATCGTGGCGGGGGTGACATTCTGCGTGTTGCTGGCGACCGCCGGCATTCGCGCCACGCCTGCCATTCTGATGGTCCCGCTGGAGCACGAGTTTGGCTGGAGCCGCGCCGTGATCTCCGCCGCCGTGGCCATCAATATCGCCTTGTTTGGCCTGATCGGGCCCTTCGCGGCGTCGTTTATCGATCGTTACGGCCTGCGCCGCATGGTGCTGGGGGCGCTGGCGCTGCTTACAGCCGGGGTGGCGCTCTCCTCCACCATGCACACCCGCTGGCAGCTCACACTTTTCTGGGGCGTGCTGGTGGGAGCGGGCACGGGCGTCACGGCCATGGTGCTGGCCGCGATCGTGGTCAATCGCTGGTTTGAGCAGCGCCGCGGCCTGGTTCTGGGTCTTCTGACCGCCGCCAATGCTACCGGACAGCTCGTCTTTCTTCCGCTGCTGGCCAGCCTGGTGACACGGCACGGATGGCGGAGCGTGACGTACGTGGTGGCCGGAGTAGCTGCCGCGGTTTTCGTGCTGGTGTTCTTTGGGCTGCGCGACAAGCCTTCAGACCTGGGACTGCTGCCCTATGGAGCGATCGAAGCGCCTATGCCCTCCGCGCACAACGTTGCGCGAACTCCAGTCCGCGCCTTGCGGTGGGCCGCCCGCTCGCAAGAATTCTGGATCCTGGGCGGGAGCTTCTTTGTCTGCGGCGCCAGCACCAACGGGCTCATTGGAACGCACCTGATTCCTGCGTGCATGGACCATGGCATCCCTGAAGTGACAGCGGCTGGAATGCTCGCCGCCATGGGTGTTTTTGATCTTCTCGGCACCACTGCCTCAGGGTGGCTCACAGATCGCTTCAACAGCCGCTATCTTCTCTTCTGGTATTACGCCCTGCGCGGGTTGTCATTGTTGTTTCTGCCCTTTGCTCTTTCCGGCCAGCACATCTGGCTTTCCGGGTTTGCGGTTTTTTATGGCCTGGACTGGATCGCCACGGTCCCGCCAACCGTCCGGCTGGTAGGGAACACTTTTGGCAGGGAAAACGTGGGCGTAGTTTATGGATGGATTGGCGCCATGCACCAGCTGGGCGCGTCCGCGGCGGCGCTGACCGCGGGAACGATCCGGACGTATTTCGGCGACTATCGCGACGCGTTCTGGCTTTCCGGCGCGCTCTGCCTGCTTGCGGCGGGGCTATTGATTTCAACCCGAAGCAAAGCAGCCCACCCGGACCGCCCTCCGAAGTCCAGTACGATCCTTTCCGGTGTGCCCGATGAGTTCACGCCCGCGCGCTAGTTGCTCGCCCGGGCGGCACAGCTCAATTTATAATCAGTACACAACCATGAAGGCTTTTGTAACAGTCATGCTCAAGACCACCGTCCTTGATCCACAGGGCAAAACCATTCACGGCGCGCTCAACAAAATGGGGTACAAAGGGGTGGGCGCAGTCCGGCAAGGCAAGTTCTTTGAACTCGCGCTGGATGGCGGGCTGGATGCCGCAGCCGCCAAAGCCGAAGTCGAACGCATTGCCAAAGAAGTGCTGACCAATCCGGTGATTGAGGAGTTCTCCTACCGGATTGAGTAAGCCTTGAAAGTGTGGCCGCGTCACGGATATGACTTCGCCACGCCCCTAACCCCCTTCTCGGGCATTTTGAGCGCAAAGGGCGTAATTCTTCCATTCCAGGCGCAAACCTTTGCAACTTTGCTGCAATGCACTCCGGTAACCCTGCGCCAAGACTGCAAAGAGTAGAATATCTGGAACCCCT
>DASTPO010000539.1:0-2182 GCA_035762225.1 Candidatus Angelobacter sp. | reverse complement strand
CTGCAAACCGATACGCCATCGCGCACAGGCCGCAAGCCGGTGGATGCAAGAGTGCGGGAGGCGTTGGGGCTGGCGGTGGACCGGGCGGCAATCAGTAATTTCCTTCTTCAGCGCAGGGGGACGCCCGCATCCGGCCTGTTGCCGCAATGGCTGACCGGGTACGAATTCATGTTCCCGGGCAACTCGGATCTTGCTCGAGCGCGTGAATTGCGCGCCGACGCGGCAGCGTACGTGGTGATCAACCAGGTCATGCTGGCCTACGATGCGACTGATCCGCTGGCTAAGCTCGTAGCGGAGCGGATCGCGGTGAACGCCCGTGACGCCGGAATTGTGGTGCAGCCCTACGCCGAGTCGCATCTCTACAGCAAGGCTACCCGTGTTTCCATCAACGCGGACGCGGTGCTGCTAATCCTGCCGTTGCCTTCGGTTGAGCCATCCATCGCGCTGGCGACGCTGGCGAATGAGCTGGGATTTTCCGCGGAAAGCGCGCCCGCAATCCTGGGCGCTACGCGTCCTGAGGACCTGCTGGCGATTGAACGCAAGCTGCTGGAGGACCATCGCGTGATTCCTGTGGCCCATCTGCCGGAGGCGCTGTGGCTGAACAGCAACGTGCACAACTGGCAGCAACTCCCGACCGGAGCATGGCAACTGGACCAGCTCTGGGTGGAAGGGGTGCGCTAGCGTGGCGTTGAAGACCAAGCTGCTTCTACTGGTGACATTGAGCATCACGGCCAGCGTGGGAGCAGTGGCATGGTTGATTGAAACGCGCGCCCACGAGGCCTTCCGCCAGGTGGAACAGGAACGCACCACCACGCTGGTAAACCAGTTCCGCCGAGAGTTCGAGCATGAAGGCGACGAGATCACCAGGGGAGTGGAATCGATTGCCGCGTCCGACCAGATGCTGCGCACGACCTCTGAACTGGCAAACGGCGCCGAGTACGCGAATTACGTGAATGAAGCGGCATCGTACGCGGCCGCGCAGCGCCTGGACTTTCTTGACCTGATCGCGCCGGATGGGGCGATTATTTCTTCCGCACACTGGCCCGCGCGTTTCGGCTATAAGCAGCGCTGGTTTCTTGACCGTCCAGCGCCATTGCCGCAAAGCGCTTTCTTAAAGCACGTGGAAACCCAGCAGGGAAGCGTGCTGGCCATGCTGTGTCTCCGCCCGGTGCGGATTCACGGGCTGAGTTTCTATCTCATCGGCGGGCGGAAGCTGGATGCAGTGTTGCAGACGCTTTCTCCGCCCAAGGGCCTGCGCGTCTCCATCTATAGTTCGCCGGAGCAGGGCGCGGGCGAACTGCTTGGACCGGAAAAAGAAAACCTGGCGTCGGCGCAGGTGACGGCATTGATCCAGAAAGTCCTGGCCCAGCATGAGGAAGCGTCAACGGTGGTGGACATGGGACCGGAGCTGCCGCAGGAAGAGATCCTTCATGCCATTCCTCTGCCGGGATACACTGACCGCGTTCCGGCAGTGTTGCTGGTTGGCAACTCACTGGAGCAGGAGCTGTTGCTGGAGAAGCGGATCCGCAACATCAGCCTCATGATTGCCGGAGTCGCGGTTTTTATCGGCGTGATCGTGAGCGGGATTGTGACCGCCAGGGTAAGCCGGCCTATCAGGACGCTGGCGCAGGCGGCGGCGGAAATCGGCCAGGGCAACTGGGGTGTTCGGGTGGAAACCTCCGGCAAGGATGAAATCGGCAAGCTTGCCCTGGCGTTCAACCAGATGACCGAAGAACTCGTGGGCCAGCGGGAGAGGCTGGTGCAGAGCGAACGAGTGGCGGCGTGGCGTGAACTGGCCCGGCGGCTGGCGCACGAGTTGAAGAACCCGCTTTTTCCCCTGCAAATCACCGTGGAAAACCTCTTGCGCGCGCGGGAGAACACACCCGAGCAGTTTGATGAAGTCTTTCGCGAGAGCACGAGCACGCTGCTGGCGGAAATTGCCAATCTGAAGACCATCATCGGACGATTCAGTGATTTTTCGCGCATGCCTGCGCCGCAGATTGAAGCCGTGGATTTGAACCAGATGGCGCGCGAAGTCGCGCAGCTTTTTCAGGGCCAGCTCAATCGCGACTCAGGCAAGATCAGGACGGAGTTGAACCTGGGCGAGGTCCCGCCGGTCAGCGGCGACCCCGCGCTGCTGCGGCGCGTGGTGGAAAACCTTGTGCTGAACGCCGTAGATGCA
>DASTPO010000538.1:0-4530 GCA_035762225.1 Candidatus Angelobacter sp. | reverse complement strand
TCATCTATCCAGACGATCCCTCGCAGCCACGCGCCTACGCCGGCGATAGCGTTGCCAATGAAGAAACCCTCTGCGGCCTGCTTCTGGAATGGGGCGCGCGCTTCAAGAGCAAGCCGGTATTGTTCGCCACCTCTGACTGGTTTGCGCGCTTCCTCTCCAACCAGCAGCATCGGCTTAGTGACAGGTTTCTCTTTCACTGGGTGCCGCAGGACCTGTTCACCACCATCGTGGACAAAGGCCGCATGGTCAAGTTTTGCGAACAGGCGGGCGTGCGCGTGCCGCGCACCCACATCACCAGCCCCGAAGATGACATGGACCGCGTGGCTCGGGACTTTGTCTATCCCTGCCTGGTCAAGCCCATTCATCGTTACACCGCGGGATTTCCCGTGGAGTCCGCCAAAGTTCTGATTGCGCAGACACCAGCAGAAGCGCAGCAGTTCTTTTCCAAATACCCGCAACTCAAGGGCGCAACGCTGATGCAGGAGCTGATTGAAGGCGGCGATGATCAGGTGTTTCAATGCACGGCGCTGGTCAGCAACGCCGGCGAAGTAGCGGCATACTCAACGGTGCGCAAGCTGCGCCAGTATCCGGCGGGCTACGGCAGCATGTGTTATGGGCAGACGGAACCCAATGATGCCATGGCGGCTGAAGGCCTCAAACTGCTGCACGCGCTCGGGTATCGCGGACTGGGGTCGCTTGAGTTCAAGTACCGGCAGAAAGATGGCGGCTACTACTTCATTGAGATGAACACGCGCCTGCCTTGGTACAACGGCATCTTCGCCGATGCCGGCGTTAACCTGGCTCATCTTGCATATGTCGATCTGGCCGGCAACCGGCCGGGCAAATTCATGGTGGATCTCTCCCGGCGACCGGCACAGCGCAATGGAACCACCTGGGTGGGGTATCACAACTATCGCAGTTGGTATCGGGAAAGCAAGAGGCCGCGCCCTGTGAGCGCGAGTAAATTTATAGCTTCTGTGGCGCAGGCTAAGTCCTATGCCTGGTGGAACCGGAGAGATCCTATGCCTTTTCTGGCTTCGGGATTTCTGGCCGCGCGGCGCCTGGCAGGAAATATATTGCGCCGGACCGGTCTGCGCTAGCCCGGCGCAATCGCCGTTGGATTACAGCCCGCCGAAGGTATGTCCTTCAAACACAGAAGCCAGCTTGGTGAGGTTCAAGAGGTCGCGCACGCGCTGCTTGGGATTGGATAATTCCAGGATGCATTGCGCCCGCCCGGCGGCCATGTAAACGCTTACCAGTGCTCCCAGGCCGGTGCTGTCAATGTATTCAACGCCGGTCAGGTCCAGCACGATTCGCTTTGTTTCTGGAATCAGCTTGCGGATGGTGCCCTGGAAATAGTCGGCGCTGGCCAGGGTGATCTTGCCGGTTCCGCGGACAATCGTCGCGTCAGCTGTTTTTTCTATATCGAGAGTTAACTCCGGAGAGGGAACATATGAAGTTGCCGCCATTGGGGACTCCTATCTGGTTTACCGTCGCTAGGCACGAATCACGAAACGATACACCCGCACCCGGAAAAGTCAAGCCGGGACAAGAAAAGGGCCAGGAAAAATGCAGCTCGCGGCTAAACTGCCTGCGCAGCCTTCTGCAATAAATCCCATGCTTCCTGCACGTCCTTCCATGCGGTTTCCAGGTTGCCGATGGCCAGGCGCAGCGTCAGCTTTCCATTCAAGACGGTGCTGGCAATAAATACCCTGCCGGAGGCGTTAACCTGCTCGATGATCGACCGGTTCTGGTCATCCGAACCTTTATAACGGAAGCATACGACCGAGAGGGGCACAGGGGCGATGCGCTCAAAGCTCGGATGCGCATCCACAAGCGCGGCAAAGTCACGCGCCCACTGGATGTGAGAGCG
The DNA here is from genome assembly GCA_035762225.1 of Candidatus Angelobacter sp. GTDB lineage: Bacteria > Acidobacteriota > Terriglobia > Terriglobales > Acidobacteriaceae > Angelobacter. Next base: position 2,657 of record DASTPO010000538.1, on the reverse strand, counting down.
CAGCATCGCCTCCACGCGTTCACGGCCGAAGTAGCGCATGACGAACCAGAGTTTCAAGGCACGGAAACGATGGCCGAGCGGCACGCCGTAATCCATCAGGTTGTGGGCTCGCGGGTCATCCTGGGTCTTGAGGTAGTCAGGGGTCAGCGAAAAGGCACGGCGCAGAATGTCGGGCCTCCGCGTATAGAAAGCGCTGAGATCGATTGGGGTGAGCAGCCACTTGTGGGCGTTGAATACCAGTGAATGGGCGCGGTCAACCCCGGCCATGAGTTGGCGCTGTTCCGGCAGGATGGCAGCGGCGCCGGCATAAGCCGCATCAACATGCAGCCACAGCCCGTGCTTCTCTGCGACGTCAGCGATCTGCGGCACGGGATCAATGCTGGTGGAAGAGGTTGTTCCAACCGTCGCAACCACGCAAAATGGACGCTTGCCTGCCTGCTTGTCCTCCTCCACCATCCGTGCCAGCGCATCGGCGCGCATGCGAAATTCTGAGTCTGATGGAACCTTGCGGATGTTCTTCTGGCCCACCCCCACGGCGATCGCACCTTTCTCAATCGACATGTGTGACTGGTCCGAGGTATAGAGAATCAGATCGTTGCTGCTGCCGTCAGTCCTGGCGGCGGGATCGACCATCTCTCGGGCACAAACCACGGCATGCATGCTGCTGGTGGAGGCCGTGTCATACACAATACCGAACCAGCCTTCAGGCACGCCGATCCACTGGCGGAGCCAGTCCAGTGCGCGCTGTTCCAGCTCCGCGACCGCGGGCGAGGTCTTCCAGTGCAGACCGTTGGTGTTCAGCGCAGCAGCCAGCATCTCACCCAGGATTGCCGGCGTGGATCCAGTGCAGGCAAAGTAGGCAAAGAAGCGCGGGTGGTTCCACTGCGTTACCGCCGGCATGACCAGGCGGTCAAAGTCGCGCAGGATGGCATCAAAGGGCTCGCCTTTTTCCGGCGCAGCCGGCGGCAGTGAATCCAGCAGCTGCCCCGGCCGGGTCTGGGCCAGGACGGGCATCTTCTCCACGTTGCTGAGATAAGCGGCAATCCAGTCAACGGTCTCATGGCCGGCTCGGCGAAAGTCCTCGACATAGGCCTGCCAGCCCGTTTGCGACTGGGCTGCGGCGGCATCTTTAGAATCAGCAGTTTTGCTCATACGCTCTTCCATGCCGTAAAACCGGCATTAAATTTATTAACTTTCTTGACAACAGCGGAAAATCCAGACTACTATCCCCTGAGCATGCACGCCAGCCGATTTACTTTCGCGTTTACTTACCGCTACTTCTTTACGGGTAGCGGCTACGCGGATGGTGTGCTGACAACGCAATAAAAAGTTAGACATCATAAATCACCGCAAGCCGCGATCTCCGAAAAGGTCGCGGTTTTTGCTTTTCAGGAGCTTTGCCATGGGCCAGCAAAATGGCGCCGGACAAAAAACAATGAGCGATTGGCGGCAGGAGATTGACGCGATTGACGCCGAGTTGCTGCGCTTGCTGAATCAGCGAGCCGCTATCGCCTGCGAGATTGCCATTATCAAGGTGGCTTCTGGGCTGCCGGCCTATGACGGCAACCGGGAACAACAGGTGCTGGACCGCATCGCCGCCAGGAATACCGGCCCGCTCGACGAGGAGGGCGTTACCGGAATCTTTCGCAGCATCATCCGCCAGATTCGCCGGCTGGGCACGGAACGCATGCTGGAGCTAAAGCCTGCAAGAAGCAAAGATGGAAGCGGCACGGCTGAAGTCGTGCCCTGACATCGCAAAAGAGTGGGCCATGCGCGATACAACCATGGCGCGTGCCATCGGTAGAGAGCTAAAGGCAGCTGAGCACGAACAAATTTTTTGTAATCGCGAATTTATTTTCTAAGGAGTCATTCAGATGGTCATCAATATGGCAGCGGGTTCGACGGAAGCAGAACTGCAACACGTAATTGAGCGAGTCATTGAATGCGGGTTCCAGCCGCATGTTACGCGCGGCTCGGAGCGGGCCATTGTGGCGGCGGTGGGCTCGGGCGGCAATCGAGTTGCCCTGGAGGCCCTCAAGGCTGCCCCCGGCGTGGAAGATGTAGTGCCGATCGCGCATCCGTTCAAGCTGGTCAGCAAGATCACTCACAGCGGCCGCACCCAGGTCAATGTGGGAGGCGTAATCATCGGCGGCGAGGAGGCCGTCGTGATTGCCGGCCCATGTTCGGTGGAATCGCGGGAACAGCTTTTCTCTACGGCGCGCGCGGTGAAGGCCGCCGGCGCAACGTTGCTTCGCGGCGGAGCCTACAAGCCGCGCACCTCTCCTTATGACTTCCAGGGGCTGGGCATTGAAGCCTTGCGCCTGCTGCGCGAGGTCCGTGACGAGGTGGGGCTGCCCGTGGTGACCGAGGTGATGAGCACCAATGACATCCAGCTCATCTGCGATCACGCTGACATGCTTCAGGTAGGTGCGCGCAACATGCAAAATTATGATTTGCTGCGCCATCTGGCTAAGGCCAGAAAGCCTATCCTGCTGAAGCGCGGGCCCTCCGCCAGCGTGAAAGAGTGGTTGCTGGCCGCGGAATACCTGCTGGCCGGCGGCAATGAGAACGTGGTTCTGTGCGAGCGCGGCATCAAGACCTTTGAAAGCGAGATGACCCGCAACACGCTCGACCTGGCAGCGGTTGCGCTGGTGCGC
>DASTPO010000537.1:0-4551 GCA_035762225.1 Candidatus Angelobacter sp. | reverse complement strand
TCCGATGGCCTCTCCCGTGCTGTACCCGTAAAGGCGTTCGGCGCCCTTGTTCCAGCTGGTGATGGTCCCATCCAGGCTCTTGCCGATGATGGCATCGGAAGACGAGTCGACGATCGCTGCCAATTGTTCGTCGCGCTCCTCTGCCCGGCTGCGTGCCTGATCGGTCCGGTTCAGCCAGTTGGCGCTGGTCCACACCACGATTGCTGAGATGATCAGGCTGGAGGCGGTAAACATGGCCAGACCGAACTCAAGATCGTAATAGCCCGCTTTCTGGCCCTGGAGTCGGATCCATCCGACCAACACTGGGACGACCAGCAGTATCGGAAGCAGGCGGCGCGCCATCAGGCCCCCCAGATTTGGGCTCGTCAGGGTGGCCATCAAGCCGCGATCTGGTGTCGCGCACAAAACCCCTGCACCAAGCAAAGTGAACAGCGTGGCCGTATGCAGAGCCATCGTCGCGTAAACCGTGATGCTGAAAACACGCACGCCATATACATAGCCAAGCATGGCGATGACGCCAATCAGCACCGTGGCCAGCGCCAGCCATTGCGCCGGAAAGTGGTCCGGCCGGTTCTCCCAATCCACCAGCAACAGCGTTGCGCCCAGGAACACAAAGGCCAGCGCCGTCGCGGTTGCCATCAAGCCTGGATTCGGATCGTGTGTTGCCATCAGCGTGCGGTAATACATCAGTTCGTCGATTCCAATCGACCGGTGAAATATTCTTTCGCAGAAACTGATACCGCCCACGGTGGTAACCAGAGCGGCGCAGAAACGGACAATGAGCTTCGTGAGGCGCGCGGTCGAGGGCGAGCGCCCGATTCCCTTCAATTGAAGCCAAAGGGCGGCACCCGACAGGAGAAAGCACAGCGCGGTGTTCGGCTTCATGGTATTGAAGCCGGGAAAGATACCTGTAAGAAATCCCAGGTTGAAAGTCCAGCCAATCAGAACGACAATGCCGGCAAGAACAGCCAGCCCTGATGCGATGGCGGAAAATGTCCTGCAGCGGCGCAGCGTGACGGATTCCGGGGCTTGATCCATCGACTTCGGTTAGCCCCCGGCCTGTTTGCCGTCAAGGACGAAATAGAAAGTCGCGCCCTCGCCCACCGCTGCTTCCGCCCACATGCGGCCGCCATGTTTTGCCAGAATGCGCTGGCCTATGGCCAGGCCCACCGCCAGCCCTTCGTATTCCTGGCGTGAATGCAGTCGATGAAACAGCAGGAACAATTTGTCCGTGAACCTCATGTCGAATCCCACGCCATTGTCGCGCACGAAAACTACCTGTCGTCCCTCCTGGTCCATGGTTCCAATTTCGATCACCGCCGGATTGCGCGGGCGCGTGAACTTGAGCGCGTTCGACAGCAGGATCAGGAAAAGTTTCCTCACGAGACTCGGATCGCAATGCGAAACCGGCAGAAAGCCTATTTTCCAGTCAATGTGCCGGCCTGATGAGGCTCCATTAAGGCCGCTGACCGCGGACCTGGCCAGGTCCTGGAGCGCGACCCGCTGGCAATGCAATTCCTGGCGATCCAGGCGAGAGAGCTCCAGCAGTGCGTCCAGCATCTCGCCCAGCTCCCGCGATGCGGACTGCACTTTTCCCAGGCATGCACGACACGCCGGCTCCATCGCCTCGGCCCAATCCTCGCCCATAATTTGCAGGTAGCCGTTCAGATGGCGCAGTGGAGCGCGCAGATCGTGGGAGACAGAGTAGCCCAGATTCGTTAAATCTCTTCTGGCCTCCGCCAGTTCCTCTGTACGCTTTTGTAGAAGCTGCTCCAGCTCAGCTAGTCTCTGTTGTGTCGATTCCAGCGTGTTCAGCATATTGGCCCTCGATGTCTCGACATTTGCGCATGAGGCGCAATCAGCCTCGCTCTCGGTTGGATCGAAAGCGCTAACGCGTCGCCGCAGTGCCGCGCGTGCTGGGGAGGCGTGTGGCCATTATAAGTTGTGGTTTCGCCATGTTGAACATGGCTGTTGCTCAATAAGAAAATTTTTAGAGGACAACTATAGTTTCAAGTATCAGAACGGAACTTATCTCTGAGGATCCTTATTGCATCCAGACGGTCTTTAATATTAATGAACTCTCGTATCCCCTGGATACTTAGTTCTCTGCCGTGACCGGAATGCTTTACTCCTCCGAAAGGTACGCGAGGATCAGAAGCCACCATCTTGTTGATGAAAACCATGCCCGCTTCGAGTTCATTGATGAACTGCTCAGCTTCCGCCGGATCGCTGGTCCACGCGCTGGCTCCCAGGCCGAAGCGGCTGTCATTGGCGATCTGAATCGCATGCCCAATGTTTTTCGCGCGGAATAGCGATGCGACGGGCCCGAATAACTCTTCGCGATACGCCGGGGAGTCCTTGGGAATGTCAGCCAAAACCGTGGGTGCATAATAACTCCCAGGCCTTTCTAGCGGATGCCCGCCGGTAAGCACCCGGGCGCCCGCGGCAATTGTCTTCTTGACGTCGGCATCAAGACCGGTGACCGCGGAAGCGCTTGCCAGCGGACCAAGTTGCGTCTTTTCGTCAAACGGATCGCCCACGTTCAGCGCTTCCATGCGACGCACGAACTGGCGCTCAAACTCATCCGCGATCGGCTCTGCCACAATGAATCGTTTGGCGGCAATGCAGGACTGGCCGTTGTTCTGGATGCGGCCCTCCACTGCGGCCGCCAATGCCGCCTCCATGTTGGCGCTGGGCATCACGATGAAAGGATCGCTTCCCCCCAGCTCCAGCACCATCTTCTTAATTCGCCTGGCCGCGGAGACGCCGACCTGGATTCCGGCTTGCTCGCTGCCGGTCAGCGTTGCCGCCACCACCCGCGGATCATTGAGAATGCCATCAACCGGCTCGGAGCCGATCAGCAGCGTCTGAAAAGCGCCTGCCGGAAAGCCGGCGCGAAGCAGCACCTCTTCAATTTTCAGCGCGCATTGCGGCACATTGGAAGCATGTTTGAGCAGCCCGACGTTGCCGGCCATCAGCGCGGGAGCAGCGAAACGGAAGACCTGCCAGAAGGGGAAATTCCACGGCATCACGGCCAGGATCGGGCCTATCGGCAGATAGCGCACAAAGCTGCGCTTCGCGCCTGTCTCAACCGTTTCATCCGCCAGAAAACGTTCCGCGTTCTCCGCATAATAGCGGCAACCTGTGGCGCATTTCACGGCCTCCGCCACCGCCGCCTTGATCGGCTTGCCCATCTCCAGGGTCATCAGGCGCGCGCACTCGTCCTTCTCCCTCTCCAGGATCTCCGCGGCCTTGAGCATTTTCCCGGCGCGCTCCGCAAATGAAGTGTGACGGTACTCGCGGAACGTTGACGCTGACAGCTCCAGCTTTTTTTCGATTTCCGCGGCCGTCAGCGCTTCGAAACTCTTGATCATCTCTCCGGTTGCGGGATTCACCGTGGCAATGGCCATAAACGCTGTTTGGTCCTTTCCGGCACGTCGTGAGGTAGAGCTAATTCCCTCATCTATTCTAGGAGATTCGTTACAGGTTCGGCGCGTTGGCTTCGCCCAGGGGTCATCGAGGGCTGATGCCCGTTCGCGTCGCGATTTCTGATTGCGGATTTCACAGTACGTCCGTGCCTGGCAGTTTCAGGCCGACGTCATTTGCTGCCCAGTAAAACAGGCGCTTGCGCCAGTGCAAGCTTGAATGCTGTGGCTGGGCCGCGCCATCGCCAGCGCGGCGGCTCGGGTCTTTCGAGCCTTTCGGCAAGGAGCCACAACGTCACGGCAAACATTACGATGAGATGGCCGCTGCCGAAGGCCAGTGGCAGCAGCATCAAAGCCCAGCACGAGCCGGCGCACCAAAGAGCGTGGGTCAACCCAAAACGCCACGCGGCGTAATCTGCCGCAAGGCCAAAGGCCGCCAGCTCCGGATGCGCATGGCCGCGATTGAGACAGCGCTGTTTAAAAGGTGAGAATTGCCAGACGATCGCGACACCAAATAGCAGCCATCCAAGACTTGGCGCTCCGCGGGTGATCAACTTGCCAGCCCGCTCCAGTTCCAGAAGAGTGAAGCCAGCCGCCATCCATACCGCGCCATAACCCGCAACGAACAGGGTGATCACCCGCGCGCGCCTTCGCGCAAAGCTGCTGTCGCGGACATGGCGCACCGGAGCGATCAGCAGAGGCGCCATCATGGCCACCAGCATCAGCGCCCAGCCTGCCACCCGTGAAGAGAGGCCATCCGGCAAGAGCAGCCCGGATGTCCCCGACAGCGGCATTCCATCCGCCATCGCTGCGTTGTGGCTGTGAAGCGCCGAGCTGGTTCCATTGGCCGCAAGCGTCATCCACGCCGCCGCGCTGATACAAAGCATCGGCAACCGAATCTGCGAGCGCTCGCGGGCAGCGGGTGTCATGGGCGCGTTCCGTTCAGTGACCCTGGCGGAAGATGCTGACTCTTCCAATGCTGACCTTTGCCTTCTCGGGCACGGGCTTCACTGGAACAATCCTGACATCCAGCGAATCGACGTCCAGTGCATTTTTCAAATGCAAGGCATCGACGATGTTCGTGATTTCCAGAGCGAACGTCAAACCCTGGCCGGCGTGCTCTCCT
>DASTPO010000536.1:0-7301 GCA_035762225.1 Candidatus Angelobacter sp. | reverse complement strand
CGGCCCAGAGCAGGGTCGGGACAATGATAGCGATGGTGATCAGGACGCCGCCCATGGTCGGCGTGCCTGCTTTCTTCTGGTGGCCCTTCGGACCTTCCTCGCGGATGTACTGGCCTATCTGGAAGTCGCGCAACTGGCGGATGATTGCCGGGCCGATGACCAGCCCCATGAACAGCGCGGTCAGGCTGGCAAAAGCGGTGCGAAACGTGACGTACTTAAAAATGCGGAATGGAGGAAAGTGCGCAAATAAGCGTTGATAAAGGAGCCAGTAAAGCAATATTCCTCCGCAGACAGGATTTTACGTATTCATTCGTGCTTGTTTGGTGGTCAGCTCTTCGCTTTTGCGACCTTCGGGTAACTCATCATGCTACCCCCGAGATGCGGCTGTCGCCTAAATACTAAGCGTTAAAACTTGTCACCCTGAACCTTTTCCTGCAACATTTCCAGCCTGCTGCAACATTTCCAATGCACGCTCCAGCTTCACTCCGCGTGACGCCTTCAGCAGGACGGCATCTCCCGCGCGCACATTGGCGGCCAGCCATTCACCCACCTGCTCGGCAGTTTCCACGAATTGGGCTTGCGTGCCGCCGCCGCACGCGGCTTCGGCCAGCGATTTGGCCAGGCCCCGCACGCCGATCACAAGGTCAATCTTCTTTTCGGCGGCGTGCTTGCCGCACTCGCGATGCAGCGCCTCAGATGTCGGCCCCAGTTCCAGCATTTCACCCGCCACCAGGATGTGCCGTTCCGCCTTCATGCTGGCCAGGGTATCGATCATCGCCGCCAGCGCCCGAGGGTTGGAGTTGTAACAGTCGTTGATGATGGTGGCTCCGCGCAGCTCCATCACCTGGCCCCGTTTGTCCGGAGGACGCATGCTGGAGAGCGCGGCCGCGGCTTGCGAAGGCGCAATGCCACGCTCCATGGCGGCGGCTGCCGCAGCCAGCGCGTTGGAAATGTTGTGCTCGCCTACCAGCGGAAGCGTCACCGGTTCACGCACGCTCCCGGCCACCAGTTCAAAGGTTGAGCCTTCCGCTCCGTTCAGAACGATCTTCTGGGCGCAGACGTCGGCGGCGCGACGGATGCCGAACGTCACTACCTTGCCCTTGAAGTCGCGGCCGAACTGGCAGACGTAGTCGTCATCGGCGTTCAGGACCGCAACGCCGCCGCTATGCAACGTCTCGATGATCTCGTATTTCGCGCGCGCAATCTCCGCCAGCGAGCCAAAAAACTCCAGATGCACCGGCGCTACGGAGGTAACGACGGCCAGATCATGCTGCGCCAGCAGGCCCAGTGCGCGAATCTCTCCGGCATGGTTCATGCCCATCTCCACCACGGCGACGTCGTGCTCGGCTTCCAGCTTCAGCAGCTGCAAGGGCATGCCGATGTGGTTGTTGAGATTGCCCGAACTCTTCATCACGCGAAAGCGCGTAGCCAGAATCTCGGCCAGAATTTCCTTAGTCGTAGTCTTGCCGGCGGACCCGGTCACGGCCAGCAGTGGCTTGCCCCAGAGCCGTCGCGCCGCGGCGCCCAGGGATTGCAGCGCCTTGATGGGATCTTCCACTTGCAGCAGGCGTCGCGGGTCGCCGTTGATCGTTTTGCCGGACTGGACAATCGCTCCCACCGCGCCTTTTTCCAGCGCGGCCGCGACATAATTGTGGCCGTCAAAGCGTTCGCCCGTAATCGCGATGAAGAGGTCGCCTGGGTTGAGGGTGCGCGAGTCAATGGAATAGCCCATCGCCACCGCGTCCTGATCACGCTCCCCTTTGGCCCCCACAAACTCGGCGATCCGCCACAGCGGAAGTTTCATCGTGCGCCTCCGACCTGCCCGTAGCCTATCTGTTGTAACGCTTCTCGCGCGACAAGTACATCATCGAAAGGGAAGACACCTTCGCGCATGATTTGCACTTTCTCATGACCCTTGCCGGCGATCAACACCATGTCGCCCGAACTCGCTTTGTCCAGCGCCATGCGTATGGCCGCCTTGCGGTCCGGTTCCACCGCAAAGCTGGTGTTGGTCCGTTGCAGCCCCGGCAGGGCGTCTTCAATGATCCTCGCCGGATCTTCACTCCGGGGATTATCCGAGGTCAGCACCACAAAATCGCTGCCCTGTCCGGCGGCTTCCGCCATGAGCGGACGCTTGGTTCGATCGCGGTCTCCACCGCAGCCAAATACCGTGATTACGCGGCCGGCTTTGGTTCCGCGCCGCACAAAGTCTCGCGCGATGGCCGTCAGGTTCCGCAACGCGTCGTCAGTGTGCGCGTAATCCACCACCACGGTAAAGGGCTGGCCGCAGTCGACTTTCTCGAAACGTCCGGGCACCTGCTTGAAGCGGCGGATGGCATCCGCAATCTGCGCCAGAGAACATCCGCAAGCCAGTGTTGCTCCGGCTGCGGCGAGAATGTTGTACACATTGATCCCGCCGATCAGCGCTGTTTCAATTTTCGTGTTGCCGCCCGCGCTGACCAGGTCAAACTTCGTGCTGTCCTGCTTCAGTTCGATATTCGATGCGCGAAAGTCGCCGTTCTGGATGCCATAAAGTATGGTCTGTTCGCTCCCGTTCTTTGCCTTTTGCGCCAGGCGCTTTCCATATTCGTCATCGGCATTGATCACTGCCGCCCGCGGCGGTTTGCTGCCGCAGCCGGAAAATAGAATGCTCTTGGCGGCAAAGTAATCGTCCATGTCCCGGTGATAGTCGAGGTGATCGCGCGTCAGGTTGGTAAAGACCGCTGCCTCGTAGGGCACTCCCCATACCCGTTCCTGCGCCAGTGCATGAGAAGAGACTTCCATCACGGCATGCGTCGCGCCGCCGGCCACCGCCTGGGCAAAAACCTGGTTTAATTCAAGTGATTCAGGAGTAGTGTGCGGCGAAGACAGAATCTTGTAGGGCAAAGCCCCTGACCGCGCCGGCCGGGAGAGCACGGGAACATGATATTCAATGGTCCCAATCAGCGCCGGCTGTTTCCCGCAATCGCGCAGGATGGATTCACAGAGAAAACTGGTGGTAGTTTTTCCGTTGGTGCCGGTAATCCCGATGGTCCTGAGCTTCTCGGCCGGATGGGAATAGAAGTTCCCGCTCAGCTGGGCCAGCGCTCGCCTGCCATGTGACACCACCGCCCAGGGGACGTTCTGGCGTGGCTGCTCTGAGGGCGAATCGGTTACCACGGCCACGGCGCCCTGCTGCAGCGCGGCGTCAATGTAGCGGTTGCCGTCACTGGTTTCGCCCTGCATGGCCACAAAAACCCAGCCGGGCTCGATGCGGCGGGAGTTGTAATCCAAACCCGTAATCCGGGGATCACCGTCGCTGTGCGAGACGCCCAGTCCCCCCAGAAGTTCAGAGAAATTCATTGCTCCTGATTATATTCAAGCCGAGATGGCGTGCGCGGCGTTGGTCTGGTGTTCATTCGTGTGTATTCGCGGCCAGGCTTCCTGAGCGCAGTTTGTCAGGAAGCTGCTTCAGCCGCCGGCAAGCCTCCGCCAGTTCCGCGTCAGTCTTGGCGAAGCAGAAGCGGATCAGATTCTCGCCTCCCCCGCCGTGATAAAAGGCCGATCCCGCCACCGACGCCACGCCGGTTTCGCGCAGCAGGTGCAGGGCTTTTTCGCGGCTGGTCTGGCCCGGCAGAAGCGAAGCGTCCGCCAGCACATAGTAGGCGCCGTTGGGTACGGAAGGAGTCAGGCCGATCTCGCGCAGCGTATCGCAGAGCATGTCGCGCTTTTGCACGTATTCCTTGCCGATCTCCAGATAGAAGCTCTCGGGAAGCTGCTGGATTCCTTCGGCCACGCCAATCTGCAGCGGCGCTGGCGCGCAGACGTAAATCAGGTCGTGAAAGTAGGCGATGCCCTGGGCCCAGCGGCGGTCGCACACGGTGTAGCCGATCCGCCAGCCGGTAATACTGAAAGTCTTGGAATACCCCGACATGGTGATCGTCCGTTCGCGCATGCCGGGCAGCGTGGCCATGCTGATGTGCTGGCCGTCGTAAATAAAATACTCGTAGATTTCGTCGGTGAAGACAAACAGATCATGCCGCTTGGCGAAGCCGGCAATCCATTCCAGCTCCTCCCGGGTAAAGACTTTGCCGGAGGGATTGGCCGGTGAGTTGAGCACGATAGCCCGCGTTCTCAGCGTGACGGTCCGCTCCAGGTCTTCACGGCTGAACTTCCACTCCGGAGCGCGCATGGTTACGTAGAGCGGGACGGCTTCGGCGGCCACCAGCGTGTTCAGGTGGTAGCCGTAGTACGGCTCAAAAAGGATGACCTCATCCCCCGGATTCAGAAGCGCGAGACAGGCCGCATAAAAGGCCCCGGTAGCGCCGGAATTCACCACCACCTCAGTTTCAGGATCGCATGCCACGCCATTGAAGCGCTGCATCTTGGCAGCGATGGCCTCGCGGATCGGCGCCAGGCCTTCCGCGCGCGTATAACTGTTCACCCCACGGTCAATGGCTTGCTTGGCGCCTTCGCGCACCGGCAATGGGACTTCGGTATCGCATACTCCCTGGGCCAGGTTGATGCCTTGCACTTTTTCGCAGGCAATGGACATCGCACGAATCTCGGATTGTACGGTTCGCGCCGCACGGCGGCTCAGGGTAAGGGGCATGAGGCTCCTTGGAACAAGATTGATTGTAAATGCCGTGATAGCCCGCATAGAAGATGACTTTTGGCGGGTATCCGCTGCATCTCTGTGCGCGGCAGTATTTGTCCTGCTTCTACCTCAACAAAGGGAAAAACCACCGCATTTTGTATTATTCTTAAGGTATGGCCACCAGCGTTCCCACATTGCGGCACCAGTTCCAGACGGATGATGCCCGCCTTCAGCCGATTGCCGCCAAGGTCTTTGCTCGCGAACGCCTGACCTTTGATGACGCGGTCACGCTCTATCGTTCGCCCGACATTCTTGCCGTAGGCTGGCTGGCCAACCACGTGCGCGAGCGGATGCATGGCAATGTGGCATATTTCAACGTCAACCGCCATATCAATCCGACCAACGTTTGCGTTGCCGCCTGCCGTCTCTGTGCCTTCGGCCGGAAGAAAGATTCGCCCGGCGCTTACACCATGGCGCTCGACGAGGCGTTTGCGACCGCGGCCTCCGGCTATAACGAAGCCATCACCGAATTTCACATTGTCGGCGGTCTGCATCCCGATCTGCCGTTCCAGTATTACCTTGACCTGATTTCCGGGTTGAAAGAGCGCTTCCCGCAGGTCCATCTCAAGGCGCTCACCATGGTGGAGATCGCGTTTTTGGCCAAACGCGGCAAACTTTCCATTGAAGAGACGTTGCGGCAGCTCAAGAGCGCTGGACTGGATTCACTGCCCGGCGGCGGCGCGGAGATATTCAACGAACGCGTGCGCCGCGTGATCTGCGACCACAAGATTGATGGCGACCAGTGGCTTGACACCGCGCGCACCGCGCATAAGATCGGCCTGAAGTCGAACGCCACCATGCTCTACGGCCATATTGAAAACGAAGAAGACCGGGCCGACCATCTCATCCGCCTGCGCTCGCTCCAGGATGAAACCCACGGTTTCCAGACGTTCATCCCGCTGGCCTTCCATCCGGCAAACACGCCTTTGCAGCACCTGTTCGTGACGACCGGGATGCTCGATATCCGGCAGATCGCCATTGGCCGCCTGGTGCTCGATAACTTCCCGCACATCAAGGCCTACTGGCAGATGCTCTCGCCCAAGATCGCGCAAATCTCCCTGCGCTTTGGCGCGGACGACATTGATGGCACCGTGGTGGAAGAAAAGATCTATCACGACGCCGGCGCAACCACGCCGCAGGGGATGGTGCGCAAGGAACTGGAGCGCCTGATCCGCGAAGCCGGCCGTGAACCCGTCGAGCGCGACACCATGTATCGCCCGGTGACCAGGACGGAGACGTCGTTTACGATCTCGGTTTAGGCCGTAGCCGCGAGTTGCGAATTTCGCGGCCCAATCTCCCTGTCCCCGCGCTCGTCGCGAGCCAATGCGCTATGGGTTACTTGGCAAAGACTCTTTTGAAAATCTTGTCCACGTTTCGCAGTTGCCGCTCGATGGAAAACGCCTGCTCAATCTGTTTGGCTGGAACTCGTCCGGTGATTTCCGGATCGTTCATTACCAACTCGCGGAAATTCAGGTCATCTTTCCAGGCGCGCATGGCGTGCTTCTGCACCAGCCGGTAGGCGTCCTCGCGCGACATTCCATGCTCAGAGAGATCAAGCAGCAATTGGCCGCTGAAGACCAGCCCTCCCGTGGACTCAAGGTTCCTGAGCATGCGGTTGGGATAGACCATCAGCGTATCAATCAGGTGGATCGTCTTGGAGAGCAGGTAGTCCACCAGGATGGTTGAGTCAGGCAGGATCACGCGCTCTACCGAGGAGTGTGAGATATCGCGCTCATGCCATAAGGCCACGTTCTCAAACGCCGCCTGCGCGTTGGCCCGGACCACGCGCGCCAAACCGCTGATCTGCTCGCAGGTGATAGGGTTGCGCTTGTGCGGCATGGCCGACGAGCCTTTTTGCTTTTCGCTGAAATACTCTTCGGCTTCGCGCACCTCGGTCCGCTGCAGGTGGCGGATCTCGGTGGCTATCTTGTCCAGGGTTGACGCGATGGTTGCCAGGGTGGCAACGTAATAGGCATGGCGGTCGCGCTGGATTACCTGAGTGGAGATTGGGGCCGCGGTGAGTCCTAACCGGGCGCAGATTTTTTCCTCGAACTCTGGCTCCAGGTGTGCGAAAGTTCCTACCGCCCCGGAAAGCTTGCCGACGCGCATCTCTTCCGCCGAACGCTGGAAGCGCTCGATGTTCCTTACGGTCTCAGCGTACCAATTGGCCAGCTTCAGGCCAAAGGTGGTTGGCTCGGCGTGGATGCCGTGCGTGCGGCCGATGGTCGGAGTATGTTCAAACTCATGGGCCCGGCGCGCCAGCACCGCCTTCAGTTGTTCCAGGTCGTTGGCGATGATCCGCGAGGCCTCCATGATCTGGAGCGCCTGGGCGGTATCGACCACGTCATTGGAGGTCAGACCATAATGCAGCCAGCGGGCCTCCGGGCCGATTTTCTCCGCGACGGCGGTGGTGAAGGCGATCACATCATGGCGCACCTCGGCTTCAATCTGGTGAATGCGCTTCAGGTCAAAGTCGCCACGCTCGGCGATGGCGCGAGCGGCATTTTCCGGCACGATGCCGGCTTCGGCCAGGGTAAGGCTGGCCGCGGTTTCCACCTTGAGCCAGCATCTGAATTTATTGTCGTCGCTCCAAATCTGGCCCATCTCCGGGCGGGTATAACGGGGTATCAAAGATGACTCCTTCGGCAATTGAGAAAGAATGACT
>DASTPO010000535.1:0-3094 GCA_035762225.1 Candidatus Angelobacter sp. | reverse complement strand
CTATAGTCCGAATTCATGCACGTTTCCCCGAATAGCTTCCCCATGACCATGCGCTTGACAACAACAAGCACATGGACAGCTACATCCAGGAGACAATCGGGCGAGCGGGCAGCGTAACTAATTAGCAATAATAGAGTTCCTGACCCACTCGCCAACGCGGGTGGGTTTTTTGCTGGGCAAAAAACATGGACCATTCCAATTCAGACAAAGCCGGCTACGGCTGGCGCGTGGTGGTACCGGCAACTTCAGCCAATCTGGGGTGCGCCTTTGATTGTGGCGGGCTGGCATTAAAGGTCTACCTTGAGGCTCTTTTTGTGCCCTCGCGTGGTTCCAAGCTGAGCCTGGAATATTCGGGCAAGACTCCGGAACGCTTTCCGGTAAGGAGCTCCAACCTGATATTGCGCGCTTTACGCCTGGCTGCGGAGAAACTTGGCTCTCCCGCACCTGCGGGCCATGTAAAGGTACGAAGCGATATTCCCATCGGCGTAGGGCTTGGCAGCAGCGCCGCGTCAGTGATTGCCGGGCTATTGCTGGGCGCGCGGTACAGCGGCAAGGATGTCCCGCCGGAACAGGTGCTGCGCTGGGCGGAGGAGATGGAAGGCCACGTTGACAACGCCGCCGCCGCGTATTACGGCGGCCTGGTGTTTGCGCTGGCTAACAACGTTGAATCGATCTCTGCGCTGAAGACAGATTTTCCTGAGAGCATCCGGCTGGTGGTGGTTACGCCCGAGGTTTCGGTATCCACGCATGAGGCGCGGCAGGTGCTGCCCGGGGCCTATGAACGCGCCGACGTGCTGCATACGTTGCAACGCACGGCCCTGCTTGCCGCTACATGTTTTTCGGGAAGATTCGACCTATTCCCATCGCTGTTTGAAGACAAGCTGCACCAGCCGTACCGGCAGAAGCTTGTCCCCGGAATGGAACGGTGCCTCAAGCTGCGCCTGCCGGGAGTGCTGGGATTGGCTATCAGCGGCTCGGGATCTTCCGTGATTGCGTTTACCACGCGAGATGAAAGCAGGGTGGCGGAGGAGCTGCAAAGAATTTTCGCCGAAGAGGGCACGCCGGCAGCAGCGCTGGTGACAACGGCCGACAACAATGGCGCGGGGATCACGCGCGAGCTGGTCGCCCAGGCCGAAGAGCAGAAGAAGGAATTATTGAAGGCAGGGAAAGTGAAATGAGCAAGAAACGGCTGATCGTAATGAAATTTGGCGGGACGTCCGTGGGCAATGCGGAGAGGTTTCGCCAGTGCGCAAAAATCGTAGGCCAGGCGGCGCAGCAGGACCGCATTGTTGTTGTGGTTTCAGCCATGGCCGGCGTTACCGATCTGATCTTCAAGACCATTGAAGCGGCCCGGCATGGCGATACCGCAGAGACCAGGACGCACCTGCAGAGGTTCGAGACGGTGCATCGCGAACTGACTGAGAGCCTCTTCGATCCGGGACATACCGGCGCGGCGAAGGACTTTACCGGCGACGTGCTGGCGCAGTTGAACAATGCGTGCCAGGCCCTGGCCGCGCTGCGGTCGGATATTTCCGCGCAGACGGCAGACTCGCTGGTGGCGCTGGGAGAACGCATCTCCGCGTGGGTGCTGGCACGGTACCTGCAACAGAGTGGAACGGCCGCCGAGTTTGTGCGCGCCGAAGACGTGATTGTGACCGACAGCAACTTCAGCAACGCCGCTCCGAACATGGAAGGCACGCGAGAGAGCTGCAAGCGAGCGCTCCTGCCTCTGCTGGAGCGCGAGATTGTGCCCATCGTGGGAGGTTACAGCGGCGCTGACGCGCAAGGACGGACGACGACGCTGGGGCGCGGCGGCTCGGACTACTCCGCCACCATCCTGGGCGCAGCCGCGGCGGCGGATGAAGTATGGATATGGACGGACGTTGACGGCGTTCTCACCGCAGATCCGCGCATCTGTCCTGACGCAACCACGCTGCCGGAGATCAGCTTTGCCGAGGCCATTGAGCTTGCCTATTACGGGGCCAAGGTAATCCATCCGCGGGCAGCGTATCCCGCAGCCGAGGCCGGCTTTCCGGTGTGGATCAAGAATTCCTTCCGGCCGGAAATTGCCGGCACCAAAATTACCAACGCCGCGCGCCCGGGCGTTTCCGCGGTGAAGTCAGTGACTTCAGTGAAAGACGCCACGCTGATCACGCTGGTCACACGGCGCGACGTGCATCCGGTGGATCTATGGGGCAGGCTCTTTCTGCGGCTGGGACAGGAGCAAACCGAAGTTCTGTTTGCCACGCAATCTTCGCCGGAACACGCGCTGGGAATCGTACTGCGGAAAGATGACGCGGTACGCGTGCTCAAGCTGATCAACAGCATCTTCCGCATGGAGCTGGCGCAGGGTGTGCTCAGCCCGGTGCAGGTGAACGATCAGGTGGCGGTGATCGCGGTGCTGGGCGAATCGATGAAGGGAACGTGTGGAATCCTGGGGCGCGTGTTCTCAGCGGTGGCCCGGCGCGAGGTCAGCGTGATCGCCGTGGCCCAGGGTGCGAGCGAGCTGAGCATCTGCTTCGCGGTGGCGACGGCGCGCGGAGCGGAGGTGGTGCGCGCGGTCCATGATGAATTCTGCGGGCAAGCCGAGGCCAGCGTGCCGGTATGCCTGCGGCCAAATCTACCCGCGGTCACGGAAGCACGATGACACTTTCAACCCACAACTTGCAGACGGCGGCGCACCTGCTGCGCTGCGTCCACTGCGGCAAAGTGCAGGAGACCGCCGACCGAATGTTTCGCTGCACGCAGTGCAGGGAGCTGCTGGAAGTCACGTATCCCGAGCGCGCGGGCGCGGCGAAAGAGTTTGGGCTGCGGCTGAAGGAAATCTGGCGGGAGCGGCGGGGATCGTCTCTTCCGGAAAACGCGAGCGGGGTGTGGAGGTTCCGCGAGATGCTGCCGCAGGTATCGCGGGAAAACATAGTCACGATGTGCGAAGGCAACACGCCGCTGATCCCTCTGAAGGCCGCGGCGCGCGCCTTGCGATTGCCGAACCTGCTGGCCAAGCACCAGGGCATGAATCCCACAGGCTCTTTCAAAGATACGGGAATTTCGGCGGCGATTTCCATGGCGAAAGCCGAAGGATTCTCGTGGGTTT
>DASTPO010000534.1:0-8116 GCA_035762225.1 Candidatus Angelobacter sp. | reverse complement strand
GCGTCTGCTTGGTGATGTGGACCACGCGCGCCAGCTCTTCTTCCGCTGTCTTCACGTAGATCAGCGCCGACTCCGGCATCTTCGAGTTGGTCCGGAGTATGTAAAGCGCATTCATCACCGAAGCCAGGGGATTGTTGATCTCATGCGCGATGCTCGCGGCAAGACGTCCCGTGGCGGCAAGCTTTTCTGACTGGCGCAACGTCTGTTCCGCCGCCTTGCGCGAAGTCACATCCATGGCCACGCCCAGCATCCGCACTGGCGTGTCCCCAATCACGATGGTCCGTCCGCGCGCTTCCAGCCAGTGCACGCTCTTGTCCGCCAGGATCACGCGGTACTGCACTTCGTACTCGCCCTTGCTGGCCAGCGCTTCGGTAATCGACTGGTGCACCTGCTGCCGGTGCTCCGGCACAATGCTTTCCATCCAGCTTTCATAACGGCCGTCAAACTTCTCTATCTCAATGCCGTGCAGGCGGCGGATCTCGTCTGACCACGCCAGCGCCCCGGTCTCCAGGTCCCACTCCCAAATGCCGATGCCGACATACTGCTGCGCCAGCTGCATGCTCTCTTTGCTGCGTTCCAGCATCTCCTGCGCCCGGCGGGTCTCTTCGATCTGCTCCTGCGCCTCGCGATACAGGCGGACATTGTCGATCGCCACCGATGCCATGTGCGTCAATTGCACCAGGATGGCCTCGTCATCGGGAGAAAACTCGCCGTTGAGCTTTTGTGAGAGCTGGATCAATCCCAGGTTGCGGCCGTCGCGCGTCAGCAGTGGCGCCGCCAGCCAGCCATGGCGTACTGCGTCTGTCGCGCGCCGCACCGGCCCCCAGGTGTTGGCGCGGGAACCGGCATTCAGGCGCACCGGCTTATTGAGATTCACCGCCAGCATGAACATCTCGGAGCTTTCCTGCGCGAACTCCAGCGCCGTTTGGCCTTCGGCAACGGACACGCAGGTAATACTGCGGTTCCACGCGCCCTTGGGCAGCACCGTGGTCAGCGCCTGCCGCGCGCCGATGATGTCTCTTGCCTGGTCTGTGATTACCTGCAACAGAGCATCAAGCGACGTTACCGAGTTGATTCTGACTGACGCTTCGGCCAGCGAACGCAACACGGCGGTGCGTTGCTGCTCCGCGGCCAGCGTCTGCAATGAATCGTGATAGAGGCGCGCGTTGTCCAGCGCGTTAGCAGCCTGCCGCGCATAGAGCTCCACCAGGCGCCATTGGCGTTCGTTGGGTGTGTGCGGCTTGCGGAAGAACGTTACCACCACGCCCAGCGCGTCACCGCGCACGTTCAGGATTGGCGTGCTGAAAATCGAGCGGAAGCCGACCTCCGTGGCTGCATCGATGAAAGGAAAATATGTCCCGGCCTTGTCAATGTCTTCGATCAGCACGCGCCGGTCAGGAGAGAAAAAAGATGAGGGCAGCTCGCCGAACAGCTTGATCTGCTCGGCGCTAAACCCGGTATACGTCGCCACCTGAAGGTTCTTGCTGGAGCGTTCCGGCAACAGCAACAGCATGGCCAGGTCGGTTTTTTGCAACGCGGCAATCGAGGTAAGCACGTCATTGAGCAGCCGCTTCAATTCCAGGTTGCTGGAGAGTCGCACGCTGAGATCGTGGAAGCGCTTCAGGTCGCTGCGCTGCGATTCCAGCTCATCCCGCAGCCGGGCAAGGTCGGTGCTGAGGCGGCCGGCCAGCATCTCGGCGGCGGACCATTTCTGCCGGGCCAGGCCCACAACCAGAGTCACGGTTATCAGCAGAGCTGACCAGAGCTCGTTGTTGGTGGGGGAATTGCCCGGCTGATAGAGGTAGGCAAACCCATTGAGAGCAGCAACATTCAGGATCGCCCCGGTCAGGGCGGCGGGCAGGCCGCCAATCACAGCGGCCAGGCAGGCAGCAGCTATGAAAAACACTCCGGGGCCGGAATGGAAGAAGGGCAGGCTGAATTTGGCGAAAATCCACGCGGCTACAGGCAGCAAAAATGTGATGACCCACGAAAGAACCCGCAGGCGAGCCGTTGAAGAGGGATACGTCAATATTTGTTCTCCTGCTCTCTAAATTTTGAGATCGGAGACGAATGGCATTTGTGAGCATAACACCGTTGCATACCTATCAGATAGGGGCTAATGGACTAGGGCTCAAGTACACGTGTGGAGATGAACCAATCCAGAGTTGTTACAGGAAATTGGCGGGCCCGTTTTAGACATTAGAAGCGCGCAAAATGGCCGGAAAAATTAGACAATCCTTAAGCCGCAGAAAACGGAAGGGATTTCGTCGGCCGCTTTCCTGGCTTAGATCGGGATGAGTCCCCGCCTGTTGCCCAGGCTGACCGCCTCGGTCCGGCTGCGCTGCTGGCGCTTCCGGTAGTACGATTTAATTTTGACAGCAAGCAGCGGATAGCATGGATTCCCGCAGGTTCGTACAGTGAGTTTGCGGAGAAAAACATGCAATTACAAATTATGGGCAACAACCAGCAAAAATGGTCGCAGGTACTGGCGCGCGACGCGCGAGCCGATGGCCGTTTCGTTTACGCAGTCCGCTCCACCGGAGTATTTTGCCGGCCCTCCTGCCCCAGCCGCAGGCCAAAGCAGGTAAACGTGCAGTTCTTTGATTCGCCGACCCAGGCGCAACAGGCGGGATTCCGGGCCTGCCGCCGCTGCCGGCCGCTGGAACCGAACCAGCAGGCACAGAAGATTGAAGCCGCCTGCCGCTACATAGACCAGCATCTGGACGTAACGCTCACGCTGACCGCGCTGTCACGCCGTGTGGACATCAGCCCGTTTCATTTTCAGCGGATGTTCAAGCGCCTGCTCGGCATCAGCCCGCGGCAGTACCAGCAGGCCCGGCGTGCGGGGAAATTTCGCCAGGCGCTCCAGAGTGAGGGGCGGGTCACCGACGCAATCTATGAAGCGGGCTACAGCTCCAGCAGCCGCGCCTATGAGAGCGTCCCGGCGCAACTCGGCATGACGCCGGCAGTCTTCCAGCGCAAAGGCCAGGGTGTCACCGTGCGATTCACCATCACCTCCACTGAACTGGGCAAGCTTCTGATTGCCACCACGGAGCGCGGTGTGTGCGCTGTGCGCTTCGGCGAAAGCGATGCTGCGTTGCTGCGCGAGCTGAAAAATGACTTTGCCGCCGCCGAGATCGCCCGCGACGACGAAGGCTTAAAGGCACTGGCGGCGCAGGTAGCGGGATTGCTCAGCGGAGCGCCTGTGTCGCAGAACATTCCGCTCGACATTCAGGGCACGGCCTTTCAGCAGATGGTATGGCAGGAATTGCGCCGGATCCCTCGCGGTGAAACGAGGAGCTACAGCGACGTGGCGACGAGCATCGGCCGGCCCAAAGCTGTTCGCGCTGTGGCCACTGCCTGCGCTTCAAATCCGGTGGCGCTGGTGGTGCCTTGCCATCGCGTGGTGCAGAAAAACGGTGGTCTGGCTGGATATCGCTGGGGCGTGAAGCGCAAGACGTCTTTGCTGGGAAAAGAGCAGATCGCAGCCGGCAAATAAAAGATAGCTGTTGCTATCGGTTTTTGGTGGCCATTTCAATCGCTTATAGCCAATAGCCAATAGCCGACAGCCAATAGCCAAAAGCTACTTCTTCATCATGAATGAGAAGCCGGCAAACTTGTATTCCCACTTGCTGCCGGCCTTCACTGGTTTCATCTTTCCGCTGCGTGCCTGCTGCATGGCGGCAATCACGCGGGGAAGATCAGCTGGGTCGGCGACGGGAACGTTGTGGGCAGGCAGCAGCAGCTTCGCTCCCAGCGCATTCATTTTCCTGATCGATGCTACATAAGCATCAAGATCAGTCTCCGGACGATACAGAAAAATCGGCCCCGGATAATACATGTCTCCGGTAAAAAGCAGGCGGTTGGCGGAATCCCAGAGCGAGATGGAATCCGGCGTATGCCCGGGCGTGGGAATCACCTGGAGCACGCGTCCGCCCAGATCGATCTTCTCGCCGCCATGGATCCAGTGCGTGATGTGAAATGGACGCGTCACATAGGTCTTCGCATCGAAGCCGGTGGGCAGGGTGCCGCAAATGGCGTCAGGCGTGACTTCCTCTTGCGCGTCCGCGCGTGAGCCCCTGGCATTCTCGCGGGTGAATGGCATATCCATGCCGTAAATATCGGAGAAGCGCCAATTGTCGCCAACGTGATCATTATGCGTGTGCGAGTTCAGCACGCTCACCGGCAGGGGCGTGAGTTCTTCCACCACTTTCCGGATATCGCTGATGCCCATGCCGGTATCGAACAGCACTGCCCGTTTCTCGCCCAGAATGAGATACGAGATGATCTCTTCCTGCTGCTGGGGCTCGTAGATGGCGAAAATGCCCGGGCGTATTTTGTAAACTTCAAACCAGCTGTCGCTAACGTGCATGCGTTCCAGTCGGCTGTAAGCAGGACGCGCCTGGTCGCGGCACCATTCCGGCTTCTGTGCTGGAGACGCCAGTGCGGTAAAAAGAATGATGAAAGAAACAAGCCTGATGCTCATGGACCATCCCGTGAACTGCCAAACTCAGGCAAAAGCATACATGTTCCATGCTGTTGGGACCGGCGGGGGCATAAAAAAATAGGCGCCCTTCAAGCAGGACGCCTTTTTGGAGGCAAGTTTGTTGCTTTATTACTTCTGCTGCTGGCGCATGCGGTCGTCCTGGGCCTGCACCATCTGATCAAATTTCTTTTTCTGGTCGTCGCTGCTGAGCGTGCCGCGGACCTTGGTGATAGTGCCTTCGCGAATCGCGTGGATCTTCTGGATCTTCGCGTCGCGTGCCAGTGTGTTGTCGGCTACCACGGCCATGGCTTGCGAGTGCTGGTCTTCCAGCGCGGATTTCACCTTTGCCTGCTGATCGGCATTCAGGTTGAGCTGCTCAGCCAGCACTTTAACCTGCTCGTCAATCGAGGGGCCTGGCTGTGCCGAGGTTTGCGGGGCCTGCGTCTGCGACGGCTGCTGCATCGATGGCTGCTGGCTCGCTGCGCCCGGCTGGACTGCGCCCGGGTTCTGCATCGGCTGGGTTTGTGAGGGTTGGCCCGGCTGCATGCCGCCTTGCGGCTGCTGGGATGGTTGGCTGGCTGCGGGATTCTGGAACGCAAACGCGCTCAGCCCCAGAATGACAGTGCCTGAGAATAGTACGGCCCGAATGCTCTTCATCGGTTTATTGGTCTCCTTCGGTATGTGGCCAGTCCTCGTAAGATGCGGCTTTTGGCCCTCAGGAGGGCAGGTCCTGTGACATTTCAGAGTGCAAAGCAGGGTAGCCGGACAGAGTTGCCGGAAAGCAGCAATTCACATGAAGACCGGGGAGACCCAGATGAGTGGAGAGGCATCCACTATTCGGCGATCAATAATGGAAAAGGGCGCCCGTAATCGAGCGCCCCGCTGGGTTCAGATTGTTTATTTATGGTCGCTGTGATCGTGGCCGCCCTTGGCGCCCTGTTCGTGTTCGCTCATCATCGCGGCCAGCTTTTTCTTTTGATCGTCATTCAGGATTTCAGCCATCTTCGCCTTCATTGACTCATGAATGGCCTGCATCTTGGCGTGCCGGTCTTCCTTGGACAACGACTCATCTTTCATCAGGCTTTGCATCTGCGGCAGCGACTCCTCCAGGATGGGCCTGACTTTGGCTTGCTGGTCCGCCGTCAGATTCAGCCGCGCGGTGAGTTGTTTCATATGGTCATCAACGCTGGGCATCTGATGGTTGCCCATGTGGCTGTGGTCGGTGTCATTGGCCGGCGGATTCTGCTGGGCAAAGGCTGCCAGCGCAAACAGGCAGGCGCCAAGCATCATCAAGGTTCGTATCTGCTTCATGGATGGAACTCCTTTGTGACCCGGAGAACGCTTTGCGCGCGGGGCGCAGCGTCCGGCAGCCAATGCGGCGGCACGGGTACTCTTATGAGAACA
This sequence comes from Candidatus Angelobacter sp., assembly GCA_035762225.1. Lineage (GTDB taxonomy): Bacteria > Acidobacteriota > Terriglobia > Terriglobales > Acidobacteriaceae > Angelobacter. The sequence continues at coordinate 2,226 of DASTPO010000534.1, read as the reverse complement.
CAAATGAGCAGGCTTGGGGAAATCGACCAGAGTGGCGCGAAGACGCGGCAGCTGGGCCGCCGCGGACGGTTCATCGCATCAGCGGCGGATCAGGCGCCAAAGCCCTGCTGCTGCATCATCTTGATGGTGCTGTTCAGGCGCTCGTAGTCCTGATCGCTCAGGGCGATGAAGCGGAAGGGATATGTCGCGGTTCCGTTGGTCGCGGGAAGAAATTCCACCAGCCCGCTTACCTGTCCGGAAATCGTGTTCAGGCGCGCTTCAGCGATGGTGGCGCTGCCGATGGTGCCGGCGAATTCGGCCAGGCCGCCGGTCAACGAGATCTTCGTCAGCACTGCGGAAACCTGCTGCCCGCCAAGGTTAAAGCGAATCGACTCACTGTTGGGAACCCGTACTCGGGGCGACCGTGTCTTTGATTGCGTTTGGGGAAAGTGTGGCATGGAGATATCATCCGCCTTCCCGGCCACTGCCCATAGATTACTGAAGCCTCTGTCCAGCATGGCCGGGGGCATGCGTCGTTCGTTTTGCCGCGCTCCAAATCACTTCTGGACAGTGCGTTCCATCACTTGGAGTTACCACAGGCCTAGCCGCTACAATGGACGCTTCCCGTGAATCTTCCGATCGATACCTTGTTTTCGCTGATCGACTTCCTGGCCGTCTTTGTGGGCGCGCTGGGTGGAGCGCTGGCCGCAGTGCGCGACACGCGCTACAAGTATGACTTGGTCGGCGTCACCGGTCTTTCACTGGCCTCAGCGCTGGGCGGAGGCATAACGCGCGACCTGATCCTGCAAAAAGGGCCGCCGCTGGCCTTTGCCGATCCGCGTTATCTGGGGACTGCGCTGGCAGGCGCCGTGATCGGAATGCTGTTTGCCCAGCGGATTGGCCGGAACACCGAACGGGCCATTGTGATGATTGACGCGGCCGCCCTGGGCTTGTTTTCGGTGTCGGGCAGCACGCGCGCCCTCAATGCCGGCCTGCGCTGGCTTCCAGCGCTGCTGCTGGGCGCCACCACCGCCGTGGGCGGAGGCTGCATCCGGGATGTGCTGAGCGGCCGGACCCCCAAAGTTTTTGAGCGTGGCGAACTCTACGCCATAGCGTCTGCGTTCGGCGCCGGAATGTTTCTGCTGTCTGACTGGCTGAAGCTCCCGCGCGAGGCTTCAACCGCTATCGGATCGATCTGCGGATTTGGTCTGCGGTTGCTGGCGATGCGCTACCACTGGCAGACTCGATCCATCAGAGTGGATAACTCCGCGGGCTGATGCTTGCGCATCAAATCCGGCCGTTGCAGCGTGGACCTGTTTCAGTGCCGTGTCCAGTCGATGATTTGCCCTCGTCACGGATCGAGGTTGGCAAAACGCTGCCTGCCCACTACCATGGTTCCGCGTTCTAACGTTTTTTACTCATCCCAGGTCAAACACAATGATGAAAAAACTGTCTGCCAGCATTCCTCTGCTTCTATTGTTGATGATCACCGTTGGTGTCGCTCAGCCAACCAAAGCGCCGGAGCCGGTCCTGCCGTATTCGCCCAGCCTCGACGTCGGATCCATGGATAAGTCCATTGATCCATGCGTGGACTTCTATCAATATTCCTGTGGCGGCTGGCAGAAAAAGAACCCCATTCCACGCGACCAGGTCTCCTGGGGCGTCTACAGCAAGCTATACCAGGACAACCTGATCTTTCTGCGCGGAATTCTGGAGCAGGCGGCCGCAGCCAAAGGCCAGCGTGACGTGGTGACGGAGGAGATCGGCGATTTTTATTCCGCCTGCATGGATGAAGCGGCGGTGGAGAAGCTGGGGCTGGGCGCGCTCAAGCCGCAGCTGGCGGCGATCGAACAGCTCAAATCGGCGCACGACCTGGCTCCGTTGGTGGCCCGCCTGCAACTCGATCTCGGCGGCGCCATCTTTTTCGCCAGCTTTCCACTGCAGGATCCGGACAACTCGGAGCAGGAGATTGCCGGCGTCACCCAGGGCGGCATCGGCCTGCCCGACCGCGACTACTACACCAAGGATGATCCCAAGTCCAAAGAGACGCGTGAACGCTATCTGCAGCACGTGCAGAAGATTTTCGAGCTCTTGGGCGACCAGCCGGCAGCCGCGGCGGCCAATGCCGCAACCGTCATGAAGATTGAGACGGCGCTGGCGACCGCATCGTTGACGCGGGTGGAGCGGCGCGATCCCTACAAACGCAAGAACAAGATCACGCTCGCCGACCTGGAGCAGATGGTTCCC
>DASTPO010000533.1:0-3873 GCA_035762225.1 Candidatus Angelobacter sp. | reverse complement strand
CTTTCTTAGGTCTTTTCTTTCTCGCTTTTTTGCTTTGTTTCCGTCCAAGTGACCCAGCAGCAGCTTCACACGGTGATGTGCTCGACCTGATCTGCGTCAGGCTTTGTTAGGGGTTTGGCTGGCCGTTGCAACACTGTCACTTTCTGCCGGGCAGAATCCGAAACACTGTTCAAAGCATTTCAGGTTTGTTCGTGCGGCAAGGTTCGATTTTGATGATCGACCATCAGCCGAACGAAAACTGCCGGGCAGCACGGAACCAGCATGTGTGGAGATGGTCCCACAGTGTCGGCGCATCCCCTGTTCTTGTGGAACAGGGTTGGGCATGGCATGGATGACAAACGAAAGGTAAGAGAGTCCAAGGCATTTTGAAAGGTGCAGTCAATGAGCTATCTACGGGAATTGATCTCAGGAACAGCCGCTCTCCCTCTTTCGGGCCGTTTTGCCGGCAAGGAACGCAGGCTGCGCAACGACCTTGCGCGCTTCGGCAAGATGCTGCACACGCAAGGATTCGTCGCCGCCACGGACGGAAATCTCTCTGTGCGCCTGGATACAAAGCGCATCCTGGTCACCCCGACGGGCTTCAGCAAGGGCATGATGCGGGCGGAAGATATGGTGATCGTCGATCTGCACGGGAAAAAGCTCAGTGGAACTCATAACCCGTCCAGCGAGATAGCCATGCATCTCACCATCTATCGCATGCGCCCCGACGTAGGCGCGATTGTGCACGCGCACCCCTGCACCGCAACCGGGTTTGCCTCCGCGGGGATCGCCCTGGACGAGCCTCTGTGCTCTGAAATTGTCATTACCCTGGGCGCCGTCCCGCTTGCACCTTATGCCACAACCGGCACCATGGAACTGAGCGACTCTCTCCGGCCTTTCATTCCCTTCCATGACGCCATTCTTATGGCGAACCATGGCGTGGTGGCTTACGGCGAAGACCTTTGCCGCGCCTATATGAGGATGGAAGCCGTGGAGCACTATGCCAAGATTGTTCTCGCCACCCGCCAACTGGGCTGCGCCCGATCTCTTGACAGCCGCGAACTGGAAAAACTCTTCGCCGTCCGCACCCAGTACGCCAAGAACGGACACTGAGAAGAGCCGGCAAAGCCGGGCCGAGAATGAAACCCTGGAACAGCATTGTAATCAATGGCTTGCGGAGTGCTGTGCAAAAGGGAACCTACTTCATCCCCACAAGGACAGTACACCTAAGGCAACTGTCATAACTGAGAAAAACCAGACAAAATGGGGCCGCTAAATACCTTTTGAAAGGGCCCTTTCATGAAATCTATTTTTCTCAAGATCGCAGTCTCGCTTGCTCTCTCCACTTGCGCTGTGGCGGCATTTTGCCAAAGCCAGCCGCAAACGTTGCCGGAGCCGCAGAAGGGATTCACCGGTTTTGAGTCTTTTCAGGGCTCGCTGAACACAGACAGCAAGATGTTCAAGCTGGATTCCAACGCCGGCTACGACTTCAACAAGCACTTTGGCATTTTTGCCGGTATGCCGCTGTATTTCGCCAACACCCAGACCACCACCACGCAGGTGAATGGCACGGCCACCACCACAACCACCAACGTCACCAACAATGGGATTGGCAACGCGTATTTCGGGCTGGCGATGCGCGCACCGAATCAAACGCTGGATTACAGTTCCACCATGACGTTTGCCGCGCCTACGGGCAGCACCACCAATGGTTTCAGCAGCGGCCGCGCCAACGTCGATTGGACCAACCGCCTGGAGCACTCGTTTGATCGCCTCACCCCATTCTTCGAAGGCGGGCTGAGCAACGCGGTCCCGGATTCCACGTTATTCACGCGCCCGTTCACCTCGCTGGGTCTGCTGACCCACCTGGAAGAAGGCGGCGAAGTGGAACTGGTGAAGCACGTGTCCATTGGCGGCTCCGGCTATCAGATTGTTCCCTTCGGCAACCAGAAGATATTCAGCAAGATCGTGGGCAAGGGCCAGAGCGGAAAAGGCAAGGGTAAGAACAGCTTTGATCTTGCGGCGGAGACCAGCGGCAGCGGCCTGACGCGCGAGAACGGGTTCAACAGCTGGGTGGCGTTCGATCCCACGCCGTTGTGGCGCATGGAATTCGGCTTCTCGCGCAGCTCAACTTTTGACCTGAATACATTCGCGTTCAACCTGCGCATGAACCTGGGCAGGCTCTCGCACTCACACCGGATTTCCTAACCGGCCATCCGCGCGCGCGGAACGTAGTTGCCGTCTTCCAGCACCTGGCATGGCGCCACCTGGGGCGTGACCAGCGCGTTCCGCTGCACGATGAAAGTCTGCTCCAGAGCATATTGACCTGACATGGCGGCGTGGGGAACGCCGTCTGTGTAGACCATCCAGGAGCTGCCCGCGGGGAAAACCAGTTCCTGCTTGTATGAATTCTTCTGAAAGTCGCCGTTCTCTTTGAGCCAGTCATGCAGGAAGAGCATGAATTCGTCATAGGGTGAGCGGTCAGGGACAGGCAAACCAATCTTGCTCGCCATATGCGCGAGCTTGCTTCCGATCCCGCTGCTGGGCCCGATTCTTTTGGCGCTCATCAGCTTGGGCAAGAACTCATGAAAAGGCTCGCCCACATTCCACACGCGTCCCACCGACGGGTTGATGTTGGCAAAGACGCGCAGAATGCGCGCGCCATGGGTCGGCCGCGAGGGAAACGCGTCAACGTGCAGCAGGTCATTGCGTTTGTGCAACGATAGATCACGGCCCTGCTCTTCCAGCGGCCGGAAGCTGGCAAAATCCAATTTCATCTTGCCCGCGTAAGGCGCCAGAAACTGCGACACAAAGCTGGTGACCGACCGCGAAAAGTTGCGCATGATCGCGTTCATGCGCTCGCGGTCCGGCGAACCCTCATCCACGCCCTTGAGCAAATCCTTCGCCGGGCGATAAGAGATATTTTTGTGAAAGCGGGAGCCAGTCTGCTTCTGTGAAAGAAGGAAAGCGCGGTCATCTTCGGGAAAGTCGAACGGCACATGGCTGAAGAACAGGACCTTGCCGCGTTCCAACTGGTCACAATGCCACGCAGCCTGCTTGAGATCGAAGTTGGTCACGTCCACGATCGCGGAGCCGCCGTTTGCCGTCGCCATAACATCTCCCATCTGCCGATTTGAACAAATCATACCGCGATTTCATTCTGGGCGGCCAACACCCGCGGACCTTTTGCGACGGCAGCGGGGTGAGGTTCGACAGGATCTTCTCTGAGTCGGCAATCACTGATGGAAATTGAGATGGATGGAGACAATTTTCCCTGCCGGTCCGACCGCCCAGCCTGAGTCACCGCTGAAGTCCATGGCGTTGAAGTCTCCATCCAGCGCATGCTTCCAGGTTTTGCCGTTGTCCAGGGATATGTCCACGCCGGTGGTTCCAGCGGCCACGGCAAGCGGAGCGCGCGCGCGGGGCCTGGCCACGGCGGAACGATAACCTGCCGGAAACACAGACGACGCAACCCAGGTTTTGCCGCCATCCTGGGTAGCCGCAGCGCTCTTATCGCCTTTTGCAGGCTCCTTGTAATCGCCGCCGACGGCGATTCCGTCCTTCGCTGACCAAAATGCCACGGAAAAGACTCCCTGGCTTGCCGCGCCGTGGATGATCGGCGTTTCAGCAACGGTCCACGTCTTTCCACGGTCTACGGAATGAAAAACCCGGGCTGCCGGCCCGCCGGTGGCAAACCAGACGTCATTTTTGCCGAAGGTAGCGATGCAGGTACCGCTGGCGGCAAAGGCGCCTTCACTGGGCAAAGCGGCGGGCATCCTGGTTACGGTCACCGGCGTCCAGGTTGCGCCATCGGCAGTCATGATCAGGGGAAAGCGGCCATCCACCGAATCACTCAGCGCGATCCCGTGCTTGCTGTCCCAGAAAGCAAAGCAG
>DASTPO010000532.1:0-12546 GCA_035762225.1 Candidatus Angelobacter sp. | reverse complement strand
TTCCAGAAAGCCTGTGGACGAAATACGCTGGGTTCAGAATTCTTGACCGCCGGTGAGATCGCCACCAGCGCGTCTTTGTTGATCAGGTAAATAAACGGCTCCTGCTCCCAGACGATCTGCTGCACGCGGTCCCAGTACTGCTTGCGTTTGTGCTCGTCGCCGGATGCGGCCTGCGCCTTCATCAGCTTGTCGATCTCAGCCTCCCACGCGGTGGCGGGAGTCTTCTGCCTCGGGTTCCATTGATGATTGTCAGCCGAGCTCAGCCACACGGCCATTTGCGAATTCGGATCCAGTTCCACGTTCTGGAATCCCAGCAGGCAGGCCTCATAGTTGTAGCTCTGGGTCATGCGTTCCAGCAGTGAGTTGAAGTCAAGCGTTACCACATTCACCTTGATTCCAATCTTCTTCAGGTCCTGCTGAATCATGGTGGCCATGCTCTCGCGCGTGCGATTGCCGGCATTCGTGGCGATGGAAAATTCCACGGCATTACCGTTTTTGTCGCGCAGCGTTTCGCCGTCAAGCCGGAAGCCGTCTTGCTGCAGGCGATGGATCGCGCTGCCGGTATCGTAAGGATGAGGCTTAAGGCCAGTGTTGAACCACGCGGTGTTGCTGGGCGAAATAATTCCAATCGCCGGCGAAGCATGTCCCCGGAACACGATGCGGGCCATGTCTGCGCGGTTAATGGCCTCAGACACTGCCCGGCGGAAATTCGTCGAGGTGAACCATGCCAGCTTGTATGCCGGAATCGGAGCGCCCGGAACCTGGTTGAACCACAGCTGCTCTGTATCGGTTGACGCGCCGGCGTCGCGTACGGCCGCGCTGTCGGCGGAAAGCTTTTCGAAGATCGCGGGCGAGACCGTGTTGATCAGCTGCACCTCGCCGCGCTTGTAACGCATGGCTTCGATTTCAGGGTTCTGCTCGATATCAAGGTGAATCGCGTCCAGATAGGGCAGCTGTTTGCCCGCGGCATCTTTTTTCCAGTAATAAGGATTGCGCTTCAGCTGCAGGTAAGATCCGGCTTTGTGCTCCGCCACGTAAAACGGCCCCAGCGCCGCCATCTCCTTTTGCGGCGATGTTGCCGAGAGAATCGCGACCGTGTCAAACAGGTTTACCAGGTTCGCTACCGGAGCGGGAAAGCTGATCTCAATCACGTTCGGCGAGATTATCTGCGTGATCGGCTTGCCTTCGCCTGAGCGGAACGCGTCGCCGGTGCTGGAATGCAGCGCCGGATCCATGAGTTGCTGCATTGTGTAAGCCACGTCCGCTGCAGAGAATGGCGTGCCGTCAGAATATTTCAGCCCTGCGCGCAGCTTGAAGCGGATGCGTTTGCCGCCCTCGGATACCTTCCAGTCGCTGGCCAGTTCAGGCTGGGCTTTCAACGTAAGGCGATTCACGCGCACCAGAACGCCCCCGGTAAGGTAGCGGACCGTCTCCGACGCCTCGTCTTCCACCAGCAGCGGATTGAACGTCTTGGGCTCGGAGCGCAGGCAGAAACGCAGCTCTCCCCCGCCCTGTGCCCGGGCTGCAACGCAGCCCAGCAGAAATATTGCCGAGAGTAAGCTACAGCGCTTCATGCGTGTGCCTCCTGTTTTTTGAGCAGCACCTGGAAGGAACTAATGACCACTATAAGTACTGCAAGTGGAAGCAAACGCCAAGGTTCCGGACGTAACATGATGGCATCCTGGAGCTCATGCAGGAGGCTTCCGAGCGAAGGTAACGGCTCCGATACACCCAGCCCCAGCGCCCCCAGATTGGCTTCCGCGATGATGAAGACCGGAATGGAAATCCAAAACTGGGCAAAAAGCGCACCGCGAAGGTTCGGCAGCAGATGGAGGCGAATCAGCTTCAGTCCGGAAAAACCCGAGGCCCGCGCCATCCATACGAATTCAGAATTCATCAGGTCTTTGGCGCCCGAAGATATCACCCGTGCTGAGGCCGCCCAGCCCAGTAATCCAAGCAACACGAACGTCACGGTGACTGAGGCTTGCGGCGAAATGTTCAACGGCAGTACGGCCCGCACCGTAATCAAAAGAAAAAGCCACGGCACGGATAGGAAGAAGTCGATCACGAGCTTGCAGCAGCGTTCGGTCCATCCGCCAAAGTAGCCCGCCATGCCGCCGATCAGGCCGGCGAGTGCGGTAGACAAGAGCGCGGCTAGCGGGGCCAGAGTCAGAGACACGCGCATTCCATAAAGAAGACGCGCCCAGCGATCGCGGCCCAGGTCGTCCGTACCCAGCAGGTGGTGCGCAGACGGCCCTGCCTGCGGCAATTCGCGAAACTGTTGCTCGTAGCCCGCTGGCGCCAGGAAACTAGCAAACAATACCACCGCAGCTGTTACCACCAGGACTGAAATCGCCACGATTTTGACGGTCTTCATGCGACGCTCCGCGTAAATCCGCGTTGCGCGGCATCCGAGATCAGGGTTGCGCAAACGGTGGCAAAGGTAACCACCATCGTCAGATTTACCAGCAGCGGCAGATCGCGCGACTGCGCCGCCTGCCAGGCCAGTTGCCCAATTCCGGCAACGTCGCTCACCACTTCGATCGGCAGGAGCACGCCGATACCGATGCTGATGGAAACTCCCACCAGGGCAATCAATTGAGGCAGTGCGATAGGCGCCACATGCCAGGCCAGAACCCGAAATGGTCCCGCACCTTTGGCTCTCGCCGTAAGCACATGCGGCATTTCCGAGCTTTGTTGCAACAGGTTCTGGGTGTAGCGAAAAATCTTGGGAAAGATGAGCAGCGCAGCCGCAAGAGCGGGCGGCAGGCGTAAGAGCAGAAAGACCAGCGCCAGCGCAGCGGCAGGGGTGGATATGAATGTCCCACTCAGACCGTCAGCCAAAAAGTTCAGAGCTGGCCAGCGAAAGACCTGCGCCGCGATTGCCAACGATAATCCCATCAGCCATCCCAAAACCAGCGCAAACGAGAGGTTGAGCAGCGTTACCGGCAAGCGCTCCCGTAGCAACTGCCACACCGGCTGATTCAATGAGCGCGAAACCCCAAGATCTCCCTTCGCCAGTGAGGCCAGATAGTGCGCATAAAAGCTCGGGATATTAGCATCGGCCTGACGGGCCTGCCGGATGGCCTGAATGCTCTCAGCAGAAAGACTGGTGTTGATTTCACGATCGTCAGAGGAAAATCCCGGCGCAACGCGGACCAGCATGGCGCCGGCAAAGCTCGCCATAAGCATCACCGCTACCAGCCGCAGGGCCGCCCCACTGCAAAACCGCAGCATTACCCTGCCACCGCATCGGCGCGAACGCCATTGGGCCGGCGAACGTCATTGGTCAGCGAATTGAAAACCTTGAGAACCTTGTGATGTTCCTGCTTTTGGATATACATGCGGCGATCGGCTTCAGCCAGAAGTTTTTCCGCGTCCACGCCGTCTTCCGGATAAATGGCGCAGCCTACGCTCAAGGAGAGCCATTCCACGCCGCAAATTTCCCGCCCAGCATTCCCCGCCAGGCCGCTCAGGCAGATTCCGCGCGCCTCCGCTGCGGCCGCGTTGAGCCCGGGTGCGACTATCACAAATTCGTCTCCGCCCATGCGCGCGACATAGTCATATTCGCGGCATGAGCCCTGCAAGGTTTCGGCAAAATGACGCAGGATCCTGTTCCCTTCCAGATGGCCGAAACGATCGTTGATCTTCTTGAATCCGTCCAGATCGCACACCATCACCGTAAGTGAAGTCTGAAGGCGCTTGCACCGGGCCAGTTCGCGGTCAAGATGCAGGAACAGCGAACGGGCATTCGGCAGCTCGGTGAGGTAATCAGTTGTGGCTGAGCTCTCCGCTTCCTGGAAGGCCAGCGCGTTCTCCACTGACAGCGCTACTTTGGAACTGATGGCCAGCAGGATGCGAAGATGGTCCGCGGTGTACGCATCGATATCCGAGTGATACAGCGTAAGCACGCCAACCACGCCTTGCAGCCCCTCCAGCGGAACCGAAACAGCCGACCGCAACGGACTGAAGCGAGTGGGATCGTTCACGTAACCGTGTTCCAGTCCAGGGTTTCCATTCAGCATGGGCTTGCGATTCTGCGCGACCCAGCCGGAAAGCCCTTCGCCAATTGGAATGCGTAGCGCCGCAAACAGACGGAAATTATCTCCGTTCACATACTCCGGAAGGAGTTCATTACCGCGGACGATATAGGTCGCGATAGCGTCGTACGGAACCAGGCGTTTGAGGCGTCCGCTCAACACGGAAAGGGTTTCGCTCAGGCTTAATGACTTACCCAGGTCCTGCGTCAACTCAAACAAAGTCTGCGCTTCCTGCCGGGCCGCGGCGATCGACGAAAGGAACGCTGCTGGGTTGAGTGACTCCGTGATCGGCGCATTGTCCACTGCAAAACCGTTAGCCGGCGCCTTGCCCCGCTCCACCCTGACGTCGGTGGAAAGCTTATGGCGTTCAGGCACCAGTGATTTGTTATGGACGATCGCTTCCAGTTCTTTGTAGCTTTCCTTCAGCACCGCAACGACCTTGGGATCATAGGCTTTGCCGGCCTGGTCCACCACCCACTGCATGGCGTCATCAAGCGGCAAGGCTTTGCGATATTGGCGGTCTGTAGCCAGCGCATCCAGGCAATCTACCGCCGAAAGAATGCGAGCGCCCATGGGAATGTCTTCCCCCTGCAATCCATCGGGATAGCCGGTGCCGTCCCAACGCTCATGGTGCGCCCGAACGATCGGGACCACGGGGTATGGGAAATGAACCCGTTCCAGGATTTCTGCGCCCACTACCGGATGGATCTTCATTTTCTCGAATTCTTCCGGCGTGAGCCTTCCTGGCTTGGAAATGATGTGCTCGGGAACAGCCAGCTTGCCGATGTCATGCAGCAAGGCTGCAGCGCGCAATGCCTCAACTTCATCTTGCGGAAGGTCCAGCTTTTTGGCCATTTCAACAGCGTAGACGCGGACACGCTCCAAATGATCGTGCGTAGTCTGGTCTTTGGCTTCAATTGCGAGCGCCAGAGCTTCAATGGTTCGCATATGCAGTGCGGCCATCTCCGCAACGTGGTTCTTTTCGTTCTCCAGTTTGCCCAGATACAGCCGATATGACCGGTAAATTACAAACATCGCCGGCAGTGCCAGGAGCGTAGGCTGCCAGCCAACTTTCTGGTTGACCCAGCCAAACATCGCCGCGATGGCGCCGCCGGCCAGATAGTAAGGCAGTGACCAGAAGTAGCAGTCAGTCCAGATTTTTTGCAGACCCTTGTTTTCCGTAAGCGAGATAATGGTGGCCACCGGCAGCGTGTTGAAAACGAAATACACCGCGGCGGCAAGCATCAGCAGCAACGCGGAATTGGAATGCAGCCGCGTGTGCAAGGGGCCGTGATAAGTGAAGTAAGCCATCCAGATGGCCACTGCTGCGCTGGAAATATTGAACAGCACCTGGTCCAGGCGCGGCCAGCGACGGCGGGTAAGCAAGCACTGAACCAGAATGGCGGAGCATCCCAGGACAAGGGTGCCGCTGAAGCTCAGTTCAGCAATGCCGACCAGAATAAAGAGAAAATTGACTGAGATAGTGCCGGTAATTTCCGGTAACTCCACCTTCAGGCGGGAGGCCAGAATCGCCGTCAGCAGGTAAGCCACAAACTTGGCTGGGCTCTCGATTTTCCACACCATCACGCCATAAATGGCTGTCGCAAGACCAGCCAAACAGACGGTGTATAGGAATAATCGTGCCTGCTTCGACATACGTTTGTACTCCTGCCCGTGGTACTAGGCAACTGTCAGGCCAAACGAGCCGTAAAACAGATAAATCATTTTCTATCAGCTATTTACGGCCGATCTGCCATTGTCGACTGGGTTGAACCACTTACCCTCCTGTGACGGGGCTGTCACATCTTTCGCGACAGCGGCAAGCCAAAGTGTCACAAGCGAAAACTGCATGGTTTCCCGAATCGGGACAACTATACTCAGGCGCAGTTTAGCGTTATCCGTGAAAGGAATCACGCGTAGAAGCTTCAGATTGAGAACTTTAGTAATCATTACTTATAGCTTCGCGATTGCCCGTCAGGCCGGTTTGCTGACATCATGCCCCATAAGCGTTACAGGGCAGACATGACACTTACGTCCGCCCGATCCAGGGAGAAGGATTTTGTCGACGGTGGTCCACAATTCGTGCGACCTGAGCAGTCAGATCATTCGCAGCGACGCCTTGAAACAGGTCATGAAGCTGGTTGAGCAGGTGGCCTGTCATCCGGCCGCAGTGCTGATCGTGGGCGAGACCGGCACAGGCAAAGAGATGATTGCCCGCTCCATCCACAGCCATTCCCTGCGCTGCAACCACCCGTGGATTGATGTGAACTGCGCGGCCATTCCTGAACACCTGGTGGAAAGCGAACTCTTTGGCTATGAAAAAGGCGCGTTCAGCGGCGCCGACGCGCAAAAAATCGGTTATTTTGAAATGGCCGACGGCGGCACTCTGTTTCTGGACGAAATCGGTGATCTGGACCCCAAGATCCAGGTAAAACTATTGCGCGTTCTGGACGGCGCTCCCTATTACAGGCTGGGAGGAAGCAAAAAAGTCAGCGTGAACGTGCGCGTGGTGGCGGCAACCAACCAGAGTCTGGAAGACCTGGTCAAGGCTGGACGCTTCCGCAATGATCTTTATCACCGGCTGGCGGAATTCAAATTGGAAATCCCGCCGCTGCGCGAAAGACCTGAAGACCTCCTCGCGATCGCCGAGCAGATATTGCATCAGCATTATCCCAACTCGCATTTTTCCAATGACGGAATTACAGCGCTCATCACCCATGAATGGCCGGGTAACGTCCGCGAGCTGCGCAACGCCGTGTTCCGCGCTGTGATGCTCGCTCAAAATCCCTCGGTGGAGATCACCGCTGAGGACCTCAAGCTGACCCAGGTAATCCAGCCGGCAACGGGTAAGGCGCCCTTGAGCCGCGACCTTGATCAGCTGGAACGGCAGATTGTATTCGACACGTTGGAGCGTTGCGGCAACAACCAGGGAAAAGCCGCGGAAGCACTGGGCATTTCACGACGCACGCTGCTACGCAAGCTCAAGATGTATCGCGAGAACGAGATGGGGATCGCGGTGGGGACGCTATGCGCCGAGCAGCAGCGTTACTATCGCAAGCAGGTCAGCACGCCGATCCACCTGCGCCATGGCGATGAGAAGATGGACGCGATTCTGATGAACATCAGCCTCGGTGGCGCGGCTGTCTCACTGCACCGGATGCTGAGCCAGGGAACATCGGTAACCGTCTGTTTTAAGATTCCCGAAACGCAAACTATCGCGGAAATTCCTGGTCGCATCGCTTGGGCCAATAAAGAAGGACACCACGGAATCCAATTCGGCGAAGTGCCGAGTGATATCTACACTGATCTGCAAAGGTGGTTCCAGTCCGAAATGAAGAAGGATGGCTGGCGGGACGAATTGGACGAGCTCGCCGGCTAGGTTTCTCCAAACCATACCCATCACTGCCCACAGCAAACTCTGCTTTCCTGAATACTGTTGGATCAAAATCTGGAGAAATCAGGCTTCCGCCGCTGCAAAAACGCAGCCATGGCTTCTCTAGCCTCCGGACCTTGAAGGAGTGCCGCGAATTGCCGGGTTTCGCTAGCCATGGCATTCGTTATGGCGGCAGCGGTCCCCTGCTTGAGCAGCGCCTTGGTGGCACGCAAGGACGCTGGCGGCTTTTCAACGAGCTGCCGGGCACGCGTGGTAACGGTCGAAAGCAAATCACTCGGCTCCACAACTTGGTTGACGATGCCTAACTCTTTGGCGGTTTGGGCCGTAAACGGGTCACCCAGAAACAGGAGTTCGGCGGCACGATGCTGGCCCATCAGTGCAGGCAGGATGAGACTTGAAGCAGCCTCAGGGCAGAGACCCAAATTGACGAATGGAAGCTGAAACCGTGCTGATGCCGACGCATAGACCAGGTCACAGTGGAGAAGCATGGTGGTGCCGATGCCGACGGCCACACCGCTGACCGCGGCGAGCACCGGCTTTTGCGTGGCTGCCAGCGTTTGCAGATAAAGGATGGCTGGGCTGGATTCGCCCGGCTGGGCGTTGGCGAAATCTACCAGATCATTTCCGGCGGTAAAGCAATCATTCGTGCCTGCGATCAGAATGACCCGGACCGCGGGATCGGAGTCAGCCTGGCGGAGTGCGTCAACCATGGCAAGATACATCGCGCGGGTCAGGGCGTTCTTCTTTTCCGGACGCTCCATACGGATGGTGAAGACGCGGTCATTGCTGGAAACGGAGATATGGTCCGCCATGGCAGCTCCTTGATTCCTGGAAGTTGAATTTTTGACAATCGGGCGTACAGCTAAGCTACCACGAGCGGCACATGAGATGGCGTGTCCAGCATGCCGAGGTTCAACGCCCGGTGCCTTTCAGCACGGCGGGGATGGTGCGCAACAGGATCTTCAGGTCCAAACCCAGGCTCCAGTTTTCAATGTACTCGAGGTCAAGGGCGATGTAATTATCGAATGAGGGGTCTTGCCGCGAGGTGATCTGCCACAGGCCAGTTATTCCCGGCACCACGTCCAGGCGCCGCAGATGGTCAAGGCGATATTGCTTGAACTCGCTGGGCAGCGGCGGCCGCGGCCCCACCACGCTCATGTCGCCTTTCAGCACGTTGATCAGCTGTGGCGCCTCGTCCAGGCTGAACTTTCTCAGGATGCGTCCGACTCGCGTCGTTCTGGGATCACGCGCTATTTTAAAGAGGATTGCGGTGCGCTCGTTCAACTCCTCCATTGCCATGCGCAGCCCGTCGGCTCCGATGACCAACGCATGGTAATCGATATCAATCTGCCCCCAGGACCGAACCAGCAGCTCGTCGCCGGGGCCGATCAGATAGTCAGGCGTAACAGGTACCCGATCCAGCGGCGCAAAGGTGGATGGCACGTTACGAAACAAGTCCTGGCCGAATATGGGGAGCCGACGACCTAGTGAACTCGATACAAATTCCTGGAACTCAGTATCGGGTTCCGGAGGTAGTCGCAGATTTTCAAGACGTTCCATCCCGCGATCGTCCAGCCGCGTAGGCTGTGTGTCATCCGGTCGATTGGGCTCCCGGAGAGGGCTGCGCTGATCCAGGTCAGCGGGCGTGTTGGTGATCTGCACGCCCTGGGGGCGCTCAGCCGGGACTATGGGGCGCTCCGTCTGTGCGACCGCAACCATTCGAACAAGCATGTAAACCGCAAAAACCAACGATGCTCTTAACACGACTTCTCTCGCCACTGGGCCAACCATTGAGAGCTTACTAATAATGCAAATAGTTCTCTGTTCAGAACTAATGCGCTCTTTATGCTTGAATACCACAACCAGAAGATATGTACTGTTGTCTGCCGGCAAACTATACAGGATGCAAGGGCATATTGCCTAGTGAGCAGGGTGCTTTCCCGGGAAACACATAAGCCGGCTGTAAACCCAATTTGCCGTCGTCGGGGACCGGTTCGTTTCTCAAGGTCACGCTTTTGTACCAACAATAGTGACAGGCTGCATACGACTACCTTCGGCAGTATGCCAACGGGGATCGCTCATTGGGCGTCGCGGAACGTGCTGCAAGAATCACGGCAGCCTACGGCACCTGATAGCTCGTCCAGCCGAATGAGTTCCACAACAACATTAAATCGTCACCGCGAGCACCGGCTCTTGGCATTAGCCTGCGACCAATAGCGCAAGAGATGTGCGGGCCCGAACAGCGGCAACATTCTTAGCCTCTTTGCAAGGACATTGGCTTTTGGTGCAAATGGAACCGTATTGTTGAGCCATATCTATGCAATGTTCCGTGTTAGACTCGCGCCTGGGGCAGCATGTCTGTGCTCAACGACTTTTCTTATAGCTTCAAATCTCTTCGCAAGGCTCCCGGGTTCTCGCTGGTTGTGATTCTCACGCTGGCGCTGGGCATCGGCGCGAACACAGCTGTTTTTAGCATGATTGATGTGTTGTTGCTCCGACCCTTGCCGTACCCGGATTCAAAGCATTTGCTGAAGCTGTTTGAGACTAAAACGCCGGATGATCCTATCAACCTCTCCGGCGTCTCTCCGGCGAATTTTGTGGATTGGAAGGAGCAGAACCGGGTCTTTGCCGGCATAGCGGTATCTGCCGGGTTTCGTTACAACCTGAGAGCGAATGGAGCACCAGAACAGGTGTGGGGTAGCGCGGCTTCCGCTGAGTGGTTTAGGGTCCTTGGGGTCCGGCCAAAGCTAGGGCGGGATTTTTTTCCTGAAGACGACCGCACAGGTGCGGCACCAGTAGTCCTGCTGAGCGAACCGTTGTGGCGGCGTAATTATCAGTCGGATGCCAGGATCATCGGTAAAGGCATCGTCATCAACGGCGAGTCATTCACGATCATCGGTGTCATGCCGGAGAAGGCCGACATTCGCGATGACGTCCAACTATGGATCCCGCTTCGCAAACAAGTTCGTCCTGACCGTATGCTATGGCGCGACTCTCGCTTTTTGGACACTATTGCTCGGGCCAAACCTGGAATTACCCTGGCGCAGGCAACTGATGACCTGAACCGTATTCAGGCTGGAATTCGCGCTACGCACTCGACCGGCGATATTTACGGTGCAGCCACTATCCTGCCTTTGCAGCAATCTTTAACCAGCGATCTTCGTGGCATGCTTAGGGTTTCATTGGCCACGGTAGCCCTGGTTCTGCTGGTGGCCTGTGCTAATGTTGCGAATCTCATGCTGCTGCGCATCACCGGCCGCACGCGCGAACTGGCAATCCGCATGGCGCTGGGTGCCAAAGCCGGTGATCTCGTCCGGCAACTGGTGATCGAAGGCATTTGCCTTGGCGCTGCCGCCGGCGTGATGGGCCTGGGCCTTGGCGCGCTGGGCAAGAAATTGTTGCTTTGGCAGTTGCAGTGGGCCTCGCCGGATTTGGCTGCCATCGATCTCAGTTGGCCGGTACTGCTCTTTACCTTTTGCATTTCGGTAGTGACCGGCATCGTCTTTGCGCTGCTACCTGCCATGACCGTGGTCCGGGCCGAGATGGATGATCTGCTGCGCCGGGCCTCATCAACTGCTACAGTAAACATCAAAGGTCGTCGCCTGCGTCAGGGCTTCGTGATCGCGGAGATTGTCTGCTCGGTAGTGTTGCTTGCCGGCGCCGGGCTGCTGGTACGAAGCTTTCAAGTGCTCCGCCACGTTCCCCTGGGCTTTGATACGGACCACCGCATCGTTGTCTGGCTTTCGCTTCCACGCACCAAGTATCAGCGTGATCCGGATGTCGTCCGCTTCTATCAGCAGGTGGTGGAGAAGGTGCGCGCGTTGCCCGAAGTGGAGGACGCGACCTTCACCTATAAACTCCCTCTTGACGGCGGAGGGTTCGGTGGAAGCTTTCAAACCACCCGCAACATTGGATCGGTTGAACAATTTAATGACATCGAATTGCGTCTGGCCGATTCCCACACCTTGTCGGCCCTTGCCATTCCTCTATTACGCGGGCGCTTTATTACCGAATCCGACTCCATTGAATCAGAGCCAGTTTGTGTGATTAGCCGTGCAATGGCGCAAAAATATTGGCCGAACCAGGACCCACTGGGGCACTTGATTGTGCTTACCCGGAACGATGTCAACGGCGAGAAGAGAGCTCGGCGCATTGTGGGTGTGGCCAACGATACACGCGACTTGATCAATCAGGAGCCGCTGCCGCAGGTCTATGTTCCATACACGCAAATATCATTCTTCAGTATGCAGTTGCTTGTGCATACCCGCGGCTCAGCTGATTCCGTGCGGAAATCGGTGAACGGCGTGCTGCGCTCCGTCGATCCTGACGAGCCGATACGCTCCGTAGAAGTTCTTTCCGATTTTCTTCCCAACGCGCTCCTTGATTGGCGCACTGCGATTTCCCTGCTCGGTGCCCTGGCAGCCGTGGCGGTTCTCCTGACAGTGCTTGGTGTCTTTGCCGTCATCGCTTACACAGTGCGCGAGAAAACACGGGAGATTGGCATCCGCATGGCCTTAGGGGCTACCTCACGCACTATCCGCGATCAGGTCCTGCGCCAGACCTTTTGGCTAGCCGCCATTGGCATTGCTGTTGGCATCGCGATCTCACTTGGCTGTACTCGATTATTGGGCAGCTTGATCTATGGCGTAAAACCTACTGATCCACTCACATTCCTTATTGTGACCGTGTTGGTTGCGGCGCTCGCACTGCTGGCGAGCTATATTCCAGCCCGCCGGGCGACGCGGATCGATCCCATACTTGTTCTCCGCATTGACTAAATGGCTTGGACCGCGCAGCGGTTTTGGTACTCGCACCTTTCGTCGAATTCGCTTTGATCCGAGGTGACGATGTAGCCTGGATTGACACTCACGACAAAATCGCCAAGAAGGTCGTAGCCACAGACGCTACACCGGACGCACACGATAACCATGGGCACCACTGAGAGACTTTCAGAACCCTGCAAGATGAAGATGATGAAAAGTTACTTGGCTGCCCCCCAGGGATTCGAACCCCGATATGCTGATCCAGAGTCAGCTGTCCTACCATTGAACGAGGGGGCAGAAGAGGTTGATTCCTTAACAGGTTACCATAATTCCCATTGTCCGGCCAAAG